>CACLTO010000004.1 GCA_902609915.1 uncultured Pelagibacteraceae bacterium | reverse complement strand
GTGAAAACAGGCATATTTTTAGGATTATCTGCTTATTGGGGATTAATTCTTGTCGGTACATTATCATCATTAAACTAAATTTTATTTAAGAAGATACATATTTTTAGAATATTGTATAATTTTACGGTACATCTTAATTATAAATTTAAATTTATATGAGTAAAATTTTATTAACTGGTGGTGCGGGTTATATAGGTAGTCACGTTTGCCATTTATTAATTGACCAAGGTCACGAAGTAACTTGTATTGATAGTTTAATAACAGGTAACAAAGAACTATTGCCCAGAGAAGTAAAACTTGAAATATTTGATATAGCCGAGAAAGAAAAAGTTAAAAACTTAATAAAAAATAATAATTTCGAATTAGTTCTCCATTTTGCTGGTTTAATTAGAGTTGATGAGTCAGTAGAACAACCACAAAGATATAATAATTTTAACTACACAAAAGCAAAAACATTTTTAGAAACTTGTTATGAAAATGGATTAAAAAAAGTTATTTTTTCTTCTACAGCTGCTGTTTATGGTAACCCAGAAGTTAAAAAAGTCAAAGAAACTGATCCAACAGATCCACTTAATCCTTACGCTTCATCAAAACTAGAATTAGAAAATTTTATTAGAGAAACTTCAGAACAATATGACTCAAAATATATTATACTAAGATATTTTAATGTTGCTGGCGCTGATGAAAAAATGCGAACTGGATTAATTTCAAAAGTATCAACACATTTAATTAAGGTTGCTAGTGAGGTTGCTGTAGGGAAGAAAGATGAATTAATTATTAATGGTGATGATTACAATACTTCAGATGGAACTGCGGTAAGAGATTACATTCACGTTTCTGATTTAGCAGAAATTCACTTAATATCTGCAAATCATTTAATAGGAGGGGGTGAGTCTAATTTATTTAATTGTGGATATGGAAATGGTTTTAGTATTAAAGAAGTAATCAAAGAAATTAACAAGGTTATAAATAAAAATATAAAAACTTCTATAGGACCAAGAAGACCTGGAGATAGTGAAATGATTGTATCAAATGTTGATAAGTTTATGAAATATTTTTCATGGAAACCGAAATTTAATAATCTGAATTATATATTAAGAACTGCAATCGATTGGGAAAATAAATTAGATTAATATATTATTGTATATTTCTATTTAGAATTAGTTCTAATTGTAATTTTATCATATAAGTTGTAAAATATATCAAATCAAAAATTATGCATATCGAAGAAGCTATTTGGATAAATACTGTAATTAAAAAAAGAAGTTATCAAATAAATAAGCTTTTGAATATTGGTAGTTCAACTTTAGAATTTAGGACTGTCTTACAACCCCATATTGATAAATATATTTTTAAATTTTTAAAAAATAATGGAGCCGAAGCTTTTCATCTTGATTTAAAAAAAGATAGCGGAGTTGATATTCAGTGTGATATTTTAGATGAGGACCAAGTAAGCAATATATCAAAAGATAATTATGATAGTTTGATATGTTCTAATCTCTTAGAACATGTGGATGATATTCCAAAAACTTGTAATAATTTAACTAATTTTATTGGCAAAAAAGGCTTAATTATATTAACTGTACCCTATGTTTACCCAAAACATAATGATCCAATAGATAATTTACTTAGACCAACACCAAAAGAATTAAGTAATTTTTTTCCTAATTGTAAAATAATTGAGGAAAAAATTTTAGATATAAAGCCCATATTTTTTACTAATTCTTTTTTTAAATTAATGAAATCTTTTGTTAGACTTTTTTTACCTTTTTTTAGATTAAAAGGTTATGAAACTAATTTTTGGTCAATAGTTTGGCTTTTCAAAAAAAGAAAAGTGACTTGTTTGCTGCTAGAAAAGAATTAATAAAATGAGGATAGCTTATTTTGTTTCTATGAGAGAAAAATTAGAAACTTTCATAATTAATGAAATTGGGCTTTTAAATAAAAAAAACATTGAAATATCAATTTTTTCTACATTAAGTAAGTCAAAATATATAACAATAAACGACTTAGATTATAAAGTTAATAACTTTAACATATTAAATTTTATCCTTGGATCGATAATTTTATTAATTACAAGACCTTTTAAAATTTTTGAATTAATATTTAATTCAATAAAATATTCCTGTATTTTAGAATTAATTTTTGCAATTTCATGGTTTCCCAAAATAGAAAATAAGTTTGACTTATTACATGGTTCATTTGGAGATAGAAAATTTTTTATTGCATTTTATCTTAGTAAACTTACTAATATTAAACTTTCAGTAACAATTCACGCACACGAGATTTATGCACAACCAAATAAAAAATTTTTTAACCTTGCAATGAAACATGCATCTTTAATTACGACTATATCTCAAAAGAATAAAAAACTATTGGTAAACAATTTTTTAATTGATGAAAAAAAAATAAAAGTTATCAGACTTCCAATTGATCCATATTTTTGGAATAAAGAAAAAAAAATAAATGTACTGACTGTTGCGAGATTCACTCCAAGAAAAGGTTGGTTTGATTTATTTAAAGTAGCAAAAAAAATTAGTGACAAATTTCACTTTATAGCAGTCGGGTTTGGAGATTTAAATATTGAAGAAGAAATAAAAAAAAGAAAGTTAGAAAATAAGATAACTGTATATAGAAGCTTAAATTCAAATCAGATAAAAAAATTAATGGAATTTTCAGATATTTTTTTTTTACCATCAAAATTTAATAAAAAAGAAGGATCTGAAGGTATACCTGTTGTTTTAATGGAGGCAATGGCTATGAAAATGAAAATTATTTCAACAGATGATGGATCTATAATGGAACTTGTTGATCGAGTAATTGTAAAATCAGGTAATATAAATCAAATGATCAATGCTTTAAATTCCTCTAGTAAAGGAAAGAAGTCTAAAATTATTACTATTCATAGAAAAAAAGTGATGAAATTACATAATTTAAAAAATATTGATAATTTAAAAAGACATTTTGAAAAATTTAAAAAAAGATAAGATAGCTGTAATTTGCTTTGGATATAAAAAAAAATCTTTAAGAAGCCAACCATGGTTTTCTGTAAATAAAATTTGTAAAAAATTAATTAAACAAAATTATGATATTTTCATAATCTCTGATGGAAAAAAAAAATTCTTACACAACTTTAAAGTAATTAATTTATATAAACTTTTTAATCTTAATTCGCCTACGGGAGAGTTAAAAAGAGTAATAAATAATATTAAACCAAAAAAAATTATAATAGTAATTGGATCCCAAGAGTTTCTTTTTCCAATGAGATTTTCTAGTTTTAATAATGTTTACTTTTTACTTGCAAATAATAGATTCAAAATAAATGAAATATTAAGAATAACTTTAACTGATTTTTTTAAAGAATTTAAACTTTTGTTTAATCCAGTGTTCTCGAGTTTAATTCCAGGTTTTTTACTAAAAATTGGTTTTTATTTAACTGGTTCTTCAAATATTATATATTTAAGTAAGGAGTCTCAAATCAGATATAAATTTAATGGATTACCAGGTGGAAAAGTTTTTATACCATTCAAAAAAAAATATTTTAATAGATCAAAAAATTTTTCTCAAAAAAAAAACAAAAAAATATTACTCACTTATTTTGGCCCTCCACTTAATTTAAGAGGTCTAGATATTGTATTCGATATTTTCGAAAAATTATCTTTGATTAAACCTAATCTTTATCTAAATCTGTTGATTAGAAATAATAAGGAGAGTTATCTTAAAAGCAATATTGTTGATTTAAGAAATAGAATTAAAAATTCAAAATTCCAAAAAAAAATTATTTTAGACACAAAATATTATTCACCAACTCAATTTGAAAACAAAATAAGTAAAAGTTCTATAAATATACTTCCATTTAAAATTACTATTTCTGATACCCCAATCGTGATTAATGATGCGATTAAAACAAAAGTACCTTTATTTGTTTTAAATACACCGGGAATCACCGAACATGTTAAAAATACAAATTCTTACGTTTGTAAAAATAAGGAAGATTTGTATTTAACAATAAAAAAATTTTTAACAACAAGATAACGATGAAAAATTATAAAAAAATATGTATTTGTGTTTCTGGATTAGATGGATCTGGAAAGACATTTATCATAAACAAAATAGTAAATAATTTTTCTAACGTGATTAATTTTAAATACATTTGGAGCAGATTCAAAAATTATACTTCAAAACCATTATTACTTCTCACTAGATTAACAGGGCACAATTATAAAGAAAAAATTAATGGAACAAAAATTGGTTACCACGATTTTTATAAAAGTAAAATATTATCAATTTTATTTTTATTTTTTCAATGGATTGATCAATTTTTAGAAATAATATTAAGATTTAAAATAAGTCAAGCTTCAATTATTGCCGATAGATGTTTAGTCGACACATTAGTAGATATTTCAATAGATACTAAAATGGAAAAATTTGTTTTTGGAATTTTTGCTAAATCTCTTTTTAAATTAATGCCAAAAGATACAATTTATATAATTTTAAAAAGAAATGTAGAACTGATTAAAAATAACAGGCCAGATGCTTTTTATGATAAAAACTTATTAAGAAGGAAGGAACTTTTTGAGAAAATATCAAATTTATATCCAATACATATTATTGAAAACGACAATAGTAGCGAAGAAACTTTAAATAAAATTTCAAAAATTATTAATGAAAAACTAAATGAAAAAACTAGTTAATGTTTATAATGGTTACATAGGTTATTCAGGACAAGGAGGAGGAATAAGATATGTAGAAAGTTTGATAAGATTACAAAAAACATACTTTGATAAAATTTATTTATTATCTTTAGGATCAGGTAAAGCTAAGAAAAAAAATATTAGTGGCACAGAAGTTTATTTTTATCCTATCTCAACAAAACATAATTGGTTAATTTTTTGTTTTAAATTATTTTTTTTTCTATTATTCAATAAAAAAATTTTTGAAGGATGCACATTTCACATACATAGAATTTATTTTGCACCATTTATTAAAGTAATTAAAAATTCAAAAATAATAACAACTATTCATACGAAGACGTTTGATGTATTTGAAAAAAAATACCCTTATTTGAATTTTATGGTTTCACTTTTTATCTATATTGAAAGATTTTTAATAAACTTTTATATAGATAAAATCACATGTGCCGGTACTTACGCCATAAAGTTATATACTATCAGACATAAAGGTCTTAAAAAAAAGTTAACGCTTTTGCCACCTTTTTTTAGTTTCAAAAAATCAAAAAAAAAAAACTATTTTAAAAATGAAAAAAAAAAAATTATTTTAGTTCTTGGACGAATTGCAAAGGTTAAACGTCCAATTGAAATTGCACAATTATTTATATCAACAATAAATAATGACAATTATTTAAAAAAAAATTTTAAATTATGTTATGTTGGTTATGGTGAATTATTTGATAATTTAAATTCTTTTGTGAAAAAAAATAAAGCTCAAAAAAATATTATTTTATTAAATGAAGTTAAAAATAAAAACGTAAATGACGTTATAAACTCTTGTCATTCTTTAATTCTCCTTTCATCAAGTGAAGTGGGTCCTTTTGCAGTAAAAGAATCTCTTGCAACAGGAATTCCAGTTTTTAGTACAAATGTTGGTGATGTAAAAAAATTAGTTAACGAAGATAATGGTATCATTATACCTGTTATTAAACCTGAAATTCAAATAAAAAAATTTTCAAAATTTTTAAAAAAAAAATATAATAAAAAAAAAATTATAAAGAATTTCTCTAAATATTTATTTAAGGATGAACATATTCTAAAAAAGAATATTGAAAAATTATATAAATGAATTCAAATATATTTAGTGTTTCAAGAAATTTATTACTTCTTACTTTAATTACTGGTTCTATACTAAGTTTTATAACTAATGTAACTGGTATAAATGTAAAATATTTTGATGATATAGCTATAGTAATCTTATTTTTTTTTGTACTCTTAAGCAAAAATCGACTAAGTATAGAATTTTTAAGGTGGCCCTTAATATTTTTATTAATAAGCTTATTTTCGCTTATATTAAACTTTGAAAACTTCAGTCTTAAAGATTATTCAATACAGCTTAAAAATTACCTTTTACCATGTTTAATTTACTTAGTGACTGCTGTAATTTATAGTGAAAAAGCTTATAAAAAATACTTAAATTACTATATATATTTTTCCTTTATATTATTATTTATAGGTATATCAGAATATATTCTTGATAGACATTTTTACGTAGTTTACGGAGTTTTTGGTAATCCGTCCTCAATTAATCCATTTAGATCATATTCACTTGTAGGATCTCCTGTCGATTTTGCATTCTTTTTAATATTTCCAATTATTTATTCATTTTTATATTATCAAAAAAAATATTTATCATTACTTTTTGGTATAGGAATTTTATTAAGTCAATCTTTAGGCGTAATTACACTGATCTTAATTAATCTTATAGCATTAGTTTACACCAAAATTATTTCAATTAAAAAATTTTTATTTTTTTTAATAATAGGTTTAATTCTTATAGTAAATTATAGTGGTTTAACTAATAGGTTTATTTCAAAACAAAACACAATTTTAGATTATAATCAATTAGATCAATCTTCTAGGTATGATTTTTATCTTCAGTCAGGAAAGATAATTAAAGATAATTTTTTTCTTGGAGTTGGTGTTGGTAATTTTGGTGGTTGGGCATCAAACAAAGATAATCTTGTTTATCAAAAATATGGCTTTAGTTTTAATAATTTAAACTCTATAGATTTATTTTATCCACACTTAATGGGTGAAACAGGAATTTTTGGTTTAATAAGTTTTTTGATGATTTATTTAAGCATAATTTTTAAAAATTTGAATTATATCAAGACCTATAAAAAAACAAAAAATCAGTATGGTTTTATACTGGCAGGAACAGTATTTTTATATGGCATCTCTTTGTTATTCTCAGGTTTCTGGTCCATGTTATTAGAGACAAATTTTGCAACTATACCTTTTTTTTTCGTGGCTGCTTTTTCAATGTGTTATAATAGTTCTGTTACTAAAAAAGAAAATGAAAATTTACAAAAGAAAATTTAAATTTATAAAAAGAAATACTTTATTAGATACTTTATTTAATTCATTTATATTTATTCTATTAGTTAATTGGTTTTTTCAAGGTATCAGAGGAATGCAACTTAAAGAACTATCTTTTAGGATTATTACTGAAATTTTACTTATCTCAATTTTTTTTTCTCTTACATCGTTGAATCTACTTCTGTGCATAATAATTATTCATACTTTCTTTTGGGTTTTTTTATGCCAATTTTGGCTGATAAATAGATATTCTTTAAATTATACAAACGATCTAAATAAAATGAACTACACGTATAAAAAAGTAGTTAATAAAATTTTAAATTTTAAGGATATAAAAGAAGCAATAGTTATTGGCTCAACATCCTCAGAAAAAAAAATTATTAAAATAAATTCAGACTTGGATTTAAGGATTTTTTTTGATAACAATTTTAAAAATTATTTGAGTACTAATTTTTTTTTGTATTATTTGCGTATATACTCATTTATAAAAAAGTTTCCCTTAGACATATATTGTTATGATGATTTAAGAGTATTTAACACATTCAGTAAAAAAGATAAAATTTTAATTATAAAAGACACAAATAAAGCAATAAATAAATACTTAAAAAAATGATTATAAAAAGCAAAACTTGTTTAATCTATTCTCCTGGCGGCCATTACAACGAGCTGAAAAAATCTTTGAAAGGTATTAATTTCTCTAAAAAATATCACGTTACTTTTAAATCAAATTATGATGATAAAGATGTTAAATATTATATTTTCCATCCACGAAAAAATTTATTTAGAACATTAATAAATTTTATTCAATCTTTTATAATTTTATTTAAAGAAAAACCTAAATTGATAATTTCAACTGGCGCAGATGTATGTTTAGGCACAATAATCTTAGCAAAAATTTTTTTTAGAACACGTATAATTTTTATAGAGAGTGCCGCAAATGTTTTAACACCAACACTGACTGGAAGAATTTCTTATTATTTTTCAGACTTATTTATTATTCAGTATAGAGTTTTAAAAAAGTATTACCCAAAAGCAATTTTATCGAAAGGATTTTTATTTTGATCTATTTAACTGTTGGTAAATTTCATAAAGGTTTTGATAGGCTGGTAAAACCTTTTGATAATTTTTGTAAAGTTAATAAGATAAAATGTGTTGCTCAAATTGGTGGAGGAGATTATCTACCTAAATATATTAGATATTCAAAAGAATTTAATTATAAAAAACATTTATTAAATATTAAAAAAAGTAATCTAGTTATTACACATGGAGGTTATGGTACTCTTATTGATCTTATTAATGCAAATAAAAAATTTATAGTTTTTCCAAGAGAGAAAGATGAAGCAGGACATGATCAAAAGATGTCAATTAAGAATCTCGAAAAAAAAATGAAATTAACTGTATGTTATTCTCAAAAAAAATTAGAAATTAAAATTCTTAAATTTTTAATAAAAAAAGATATAAATAAGATAAGATTACCAAAATCAAATATATCAAAAATAATTCAAAATTTTATTAGAACAAATTCTCTTTAGTTTATGAATACTTTAGTAATTTCATTAGTATCTTATAATTCAAATATTTCAGAATTATCCAAAGTTTTATTTTTTGTTAAAAAAATTAAAAAGATGAAGGTTAAAGTTTGTATATTTGATAATGCAAAACAAAAAAGTTTATCAAGATTTTGCAAAAAAAATAGATACAATTACTTTGCTTCAGATAAGAACATTGGTTTCGGCAACGGTCATAATTATAACATAAGAAATACGATTAACATTAATCCAATCTATTTAATTTTAAATCCTGATATTTATCTAAAACCAAATGATGTAGTTTCTTGTATAAATTTTCTAAGAAAAAAAAAAAGTTATGGATTGCTTTCACCAATGTTAGTTAATATTGATGGAAGTACACAACAGATTTGCAGGGCCATACCAAGTTTATTGAATTTTATTTTAAGATTTTTTTTTAATTATGACAAATATTCTACCAAAATTCATCAAAAAATAGATTCCTTAAAAAAATGTAAATTTATTTTAAATGTTCCTTTTATTCATGGTGCTTGTTATTTTACAAAAGCTGAAGTAATTAAAAAAGTGGGAACTTACGACAAAAATTTTTTTTTATATGTAGAAGATCTTGATTGGTATAGAAGAATTTCTGAAAAATTTGATACAATTTATTTTAAATCTATTAAAGTAACTCATGTACATAATCGAAGTTCACATAAAAATTTAAGAATATTTATTATGCACTTAAAATCTATATTATATTATTACTCTAAATGGGGTATAATATTTGATTTTAAGAGAAAGTTAATTAATAGAAAATTTTTTAATCAATTTATTAAAAAGATAAAAAATTAAATCAACTAATATTCAATGAAGTTACTTAATTTATTTAAGATTCTCACAGTAAACTCTTCAGCGCAATTATTGTTTAGAATTTCTAGTTTAATTTTAGCGATAGTATTAATTAATAATTTAAAAGTTGAAGATTTTGCAAATTTTCAATTAATCAAGAATGCTATTGGATATTTATTAATAGCAATGGAATTTGGTTTTTTTCATTATAGCAACAATCTTTATAATAAAGATTTATATAAATTTAAATCAATTCTTTATAATTTTATAAGATTAAGAAGTTTAATTTTTTTGTTTATTTTCCCTTTGATAATCTTATATTTTTTTTTAAATAATTTTGATACAAAATCAATTCTTTTATCATCATTTTTGTGTTTTATTTTAATTTTTTCTTACGAAGGATTCTTAGTTTCTATAAATAAAAATTTAAAATTAAATCTTATTCTTTTATCAAAAACTTTACTTTTCCTTTTATTAATCTTGATCAATAAAAATGAGTTGACTATTTATAAAGTTTTAAACTTTTTTATTTATTCTGTAATATTTTCAATTATTCTGCAGTTTTTGATTTACCTTAGATATGAAGATAATAATGTTAAAAGATTGAGGAACGGAATCTTTGAATTTGCTTTAAAAGCAAAAAATTATCTTATAATCAGTTTATCCAATCATTTTACAATTTATATGGGTTTAACAATTTCACCATTTTTGATTTTAAAAAGTGAAGTAGCCACCTATGCAATTTTGTTATTAGTATTAGAAGTTTTACTTATTCCTTTATTTCAATTACAAAAAATCATAATGCCTGATTACTCCAAAAAAAAAGACAATCAAATGATTATAAAATCATTAGGTTTATTTGTTATAGCTATTTTAATTGCAATATTAATTCATTATTACTTTGGGAATTTTTTATTTAATATTCTTTTAAGTGACCAATACCCTTTAGATATAATAATTAAATATGTTTACTTTTTATTTCCTATTGCCTTTTTAAGAGGATTAACAACAATGATGAATGTTTATTTTTATTATAATGACCAAATGTTATTCCAAAGAAATATATCCCTAATTACAGCTATTTTTTCGTTATTTATATTTATCTTTCTTGGAAATTTTTTAGGGCTTTATGGTTTGATTCTTTCTCTATTTTTTGTGGAATTATTATTTTTAATTCTTAGTTTGAAATTTATTATTAAATTTTTTTCATTTTTTTAAAAATTAATATATAAATGAATCATATGTACTTAAAGATTCTGTTAGTTTTCCTTCTTTTAGTTGGTTGTACAAACTCAACGGGTTTCAAGAGTGAACCAAAAAGTAAAAATCCAAAAAAAATAGGCCTAGAACAAAGGGGCGTTACTCTAAAATTTCATAATCTAAATAAAATCAATACAGCTTCTCTTCCTAAATTTGAGGATATGAAAAAAAATAAAGATAAAAAAATCATCAAGCTAATGGATGAGAATGAGTATTATTACACTATAGGCCCAGGTGATGTTATAAATGTGTCTATCACAGATATCGATGACATTAATGGCTCATATACTATCAGTCCAAAAGGAGATGTAACAATTCCTTATGCTGGGCAAATTGTTATAGATGGTAAAACTAAAGAGGAAGCTCAATCATTTATAAATGAAGTATTAAAAACTTTTTACCAAGAACCTGAAACAATTGTAAAGATTGAGCAATATAATAGTTCATATGTTTATATAACAGGTGCAATTAATCGTCCTTTATCGATTTTACTTTCTGAGCAACCTTTAAAAGTTTTAGATGCTCTTATACGGGCTGGCTATATTAAAGATCAAAAAAGTTATATGAAGACTGCGTTACTAAGAAGAGGCGATGAAGTTTTTGAAATAGATCTTTTTGAATTACTGAATAAGAATAATACTGATTTAGATGTGTATTTAAGGAAAGATGATGTTTTACATGTATCAGAGTCTGATACTGACCAGGCCTTTGCCTTTGGTGAGTTTACTACTTCGGGACCGATTTCTGTATATAAAGATTTAACATTGACTGAATTATTAGCAACTAAAGGGATCAATAAAGCTACCGCTAAAACAAAAAATATTTATGTAATGAGAGAAAATTTAAACAAATTCCTATACATAGATATATTTACGATTGACTTAAATAATCCTGCTGCATTTATTGCAGCAAACAATTTTTATATTCTTCCAAATGATATAGTTTTCATTCCTTCAACCAAATTAGTAAAATGGAATAATGTAATAAGTTTATTAACTCCATCAGAAACTTTATTTAAAACATATAAACCCTATATAGCAGAACAAGATGACTGGTATATTATAAGTGATAACGAGGATATCGTAAGCGATAATAGATAATATATTTTCAAAAATTATTGGTTTTCATAGTTAATTAAACCTATAGACAAAATGCTTACTATTAAAATTGGTATACCAGGTGTATGTAATGAAAAATCTACAAAACTTTGGATAAACAAAATTAAAATTAATAAAGTTAATAAAGTGAATCTTCCGAGTTGTTTTTTTCCATTAATTTCTTTTAAAATTATTTTAAAATAAAAAATTAATATCAACAATAATATCGAAACACCTAATAATCCTATTTCACCTAAAAGTTCTACACCATCATTGTGCGCATGTTCTGCTAAATAGTTAAAAGAATTATCAGGAATAGGATAAAAGATTTTAAATATACTTCCAAAAGCACCACTGCCATAACCAAATAACCAAAAGTTTTTAAATTGTTCTAAACCAAAAGCCTGTAAATCAAATCTTATTGTTTCCCTCAAAAGTGAAGTTTCAGCATATCTTTCAATTAGTTTTGCATTGCCAAATAGGACGGCCATTACACAAACATCAAAAATTAATATGAAAATTATAACAGTTGATAGTGGGTTAATATATTTCTTAAAAGATATCTTTGAGTAAAGTAAAAAAGAGAATAAAATAAGAATATAGCTAAAATTTGCAGCTCTAGACCAAGTTGTCAGAATTCCAATACTTAAAAAAATAATAAAGATTCTTATAAAAAAAACTTTACTTTTCAACTGTTCTGCGAAAGTAAAGTTTGTTATTTGATTTTTTTGAAAATAAATTACTATGTAATATAGCCCTGAAAAAGCACATAAAAATAAAAATGTTCCAAAAACAGATCTATTTACAAAGAGACCCGTGGAAGCATTTAGATAATGGATTTTTTCAATAAAAAAAATTGATGGATTTCCAATCAACATCCAGTATGTAGCAAATGCAGCATGGCAAAAACCCAAGATACACAAAAAAAATAAAAATTTCATTAAATATCGAGTTCTATTAAACAAGACAGGGAATATTAAAAAGATTATGAAAAAATTAATACAGTTTAGTAGTCTAAAAAATGAATTTGCAGGATCTATACTTAGTGACCATAATGATTTGTCAATTTTTATAGAAGTATATAGATTATAGTTATTAGGTGCCAAGATTTCGATTAAACTTAATGGGAAAGGAATTATTTTTAATACAAGGTAACTCAAATATACAAAAAAAAGGATAAAAAAAAATTTATTATTCAAATAATTTTCTTTAATCCTCTCTTTAATTTCATCATTCTTTAAACATAAAAAAAAAAGAATAATAAAATTAATAGAAGCGATTTGAATTAATAAAGGATTAATACTTGCATTAAAACTCAAGGTTACAATTAAGATAATTAAAAATAGATTTTGAAGAACATTTTTTTTTAATATCATTAAGTGCAGATATTATTAGTTGGTGATACGCAAGTTGAATCTTGAGAAATATCGATTGTAAATGTTCTGTTATTTGTCTGAGTATTTGGGATTGTAGCAGTAAACGCAAAAGAATATGTAGCTGCCACATACAATCTTGGAGCAATACCAGAAATCGTATTTCCAGTAACAACTATACTTGTACCAGCAAGACCCATTGCATTCATGTTATTAGTAGCTGTGAAAGAGTAAGTAATTTCAGAACCTTGTGATGCTGTTGCTGTTACAGTTTCATTGATTGTTTCTCCTGCGTCTACAGAAGCGAGTGTTCCTGCGGGCGTATCAAATTCAACTGTTTCAGTTCCTTCAGACGAAACTATAAAGCTACTAGATGAGCTAATTTGATAAGTATTATCGGTCTGATCATAAGCAAAAATTGTTATTGAATAAGAATTAACTGTACTAAGCATCCCAGATATTAAGCCAGAGTTAGTATCAATTGTAAGTTCAGAGGGTAAACCAGTAGCTGAGTAGATAACTCCGTTTGCAGCTGGTACTGACTCTGCATCTGCTGTTATATTTATATTGTCATTTATATTATAAGTAGAATCAAATATTGGTTCTGACATCCATGTTGGATTACTAATACCACCACTTGCACTAATTATTGGAAAAGAGACAGTTAAAGTTTCAGTATCACCATTATCATCTTGTGCCGTAAAAGTTACCGATGTTTCAGTCTCGGTTGATGAAGTAGGAGTTCCAGAAACTATACCTGCAGTTAAAGATATACCTGCAGGTAACATTGCGTCATCAGCATAACTTATAGTACCAACACCTGTTGCTGATAAAGTTATTGAAGACATAGGTGTACCCTCTGTTAAAGTTAAAGAAGAAAACTCTGCTGCAGTTGTATTCCAAGTCAGGCCTCCACCACTCGCGTTCACTTGTGGCAAAGTAACTACTAAATTCTCATTATTTCCATCCTCATCTGTTGCGATAAAAGTAATAGTAGTCGAGGTTGCACTTGATGTAGTTGGTGTTCCAGAGAACAAGCCTCCTGCTAAAGTTAGTCCAGGTGGTAATGTTCCAGTATAATCATATGAAATTTCACCCACTCCATCAGCATCTAGCGCTATTGAGGAAATCGGATCATCTACGGTTAAAGTTGAAGGAAAATCTGTATCAAGTGTAATCCATGTGACTGATGTACTTCCAGAAATATTAAATGTCAAAGTTTCACTTATTTGAAAAGTACTGTCTGTTGCATCCTCTACTTTTATTTCTGAGGTATAAGTTCCAGCTGTTGTAGGAGTTCCAGAAATAAACCCTGTTGCTGTATCTAAAGTAATCCCTGGAGGTAAACTTGAAGCAGAATAAATTACTCCATTTGCTGCTGGGACTGAGACTGCTTCAGCACTTATGCTTATATTTGAACTTGTAGTATAAGTTCCCGTAGTTGTTGGTGTGGTAATCCAGTTAGGATTACTAATACCACTTGCAGCATTTATTATCGGAAAGAAAACCGTCAAGGTCTCTTTATTACCATCCATATCCTCAGCAGTAAAAGTTACAGAAGTCTCTGTAGCTCTAACATTCTGAGGAGTGCCGGATACTACACCTGCTGTTAAAGAAATCCCATTTGGTAAATTACCATCATCAGTATAAGTAATTGGTTCCGTGATTCCTGTTGCACTTAAAGTTATAGACGATATCTCTGTTCCTTTAGTCATAGTAGATGGAAAATCAGCTTGTGTAGTTGTCCAAGTAACACTACCACCTCCACTGCTAGGATCTACACTTGGGAATGTAACATATTTGGTTTGCGAACCAATATCATCTGTAGCAGTAATCATTACACTAGAAGCTGCAGCAGTTTGCATACTAGGAGTTCCTCTAATATACTCCCCATCAACATATAAACCCATCGGTAAATTTGATGCTGTATAACTTACAAATCCTGTTCCTGTAGCATCTAAATACATATCAGGCATTTCAATACCTTCTGTTAGCGATGCAGGTGGATAAAGATAAGTTGCCCATATAGGTCCACTTGCTCCTCCACCTTCTCCAGAATTAGAATCTACCATAGGGAAATTAATATTTACGCTTGTAGTGTTTCCGTCTTCATCTGTAGCTATAATATTTACAGCGCTTCCTGAAAATGTCTGAGTGTCTGGAGTTCCCATTATCTCATCTCCCATTATAAATATACCAGTAGGTAGTCCAGTGGCCGTAAAAGTAATGCTCCCAACTCCACCTGATGTGTAAAGATATATTGGTGTAATTGTATTATTAACAGTTAAAGTTGCTGGAGGATAAGGAGTTGACATGAATGAAAAATTACCTCCGTCGCCACTATCATAACCTCCACTCGTATCTTCAACTATATCAAAAGTTAAACTAGCAGTAGCAAAATTTCCCGAGTCCATTATATCTGTCGCGGTAATTGTTGTGTTAAAAACGCCAGGACTTGTTGGTGTACCAAAAATCATTCCAGTAGAATAATCTAAAGTTAATCCATCTGGTAAGTCCGACACAGAATAAACTACGCCATTCATAGACTCAGCCGTTCCAGTTATACTTACGTAATAACTGGTTGAAATAGTTCCAGGTGACATAGGGTAGGTCGTCCAAGATATATCACCAGCAGCATAAGCTGTAGTATCTGAAGCAGATGTTGCAGCAGCTGCTGCTGTTGTAGATGTATTATATTGTGAAGTTGTATCAGTATATAAAGATGCTGCAGTCATATATGTTGAATCAATATCTTGTGCAATATTTTCATAAAGACTTTGATTAGTTGAGGCCATTGTAATTATTGCATCTGCACCATCTTCACTTTCAGCAAGAGTTGTAAAGACTTCAGTTGTTAATGATTGATCATTTGAAGAGACAATATTATTAAACACCATCTCTATCACTTCATTATTTCCTGAAGAAGATATTATATTAGCTATAGCTTCAGAATCTTCAGATGATACATCTGATAGTGCTGTATCAACAATATCATTTACTAGTTCAGTTTGAGTCTCGTAAATTGTTTCCACTATTTCAGAGTCAACATTACTCAGATTGTCCATAAAATCTAAAGCTAAGTTTTGATTTGAAATATTATCGATATTTTCTTCAGGATTGTTCTGTTCGGAAATAACTGTTTCAAAAATAAGTGAGACAGTAGAGTTATCTGTAGTAGTCACTAATTTAGCCATTGTAGACATTGTATTTTGATTAGAATTTTCAATCATTTCTTTAAATACTTCTGTTTTAAATTCTTTTAAATCATCTTCAATGTTATCAAATTCAATTTCTTCTTCATTACCTTCTCTGGTCGCTATTCTTGCAGCTTTATTTACTGCTTTTCTCTCAGCAATTGCTGCTTGTCTTTCTGCTTTCCTTTTTTCTTGTTTAGCAATTTTTTCAGCTTTTCTTTTTGCTTTTCTTTCTTCTTTTAAAGCTTGTCGTTCAGCTTTTGTTAATCGAATTTTATTTTCTGAGCCTGAAGATATGTTGTCTGTAACAACAGTTGGTGAAGATGTAGTAGTTAAGTTCTCATCTGTAACTAGAATATTTTCAGATTGATTATCATCAATATCAATATTTTCTTCGTCAATTGTAGTCTCTTCTATATGTTCGAAGATATCAAAATTTTGATCAGCAAAATTATTCATAACATCACTTAGCACATCTGGATTTTCATTCATTACAGCTTCCATCATAAACATTGCAGTATCACCATTAGTTGTATCCATCATAAGTTCGGCTACAACTTCAGAAGAGGTCCCCTCTGAATGAGCTATTATTTCAGCAAAAACTTCTCCTTTAAAGTTTTGGAAATACTCATCTTGATAAGCAATGATATTGTCATCTACAACCATATTCATTATTTGACCTCCATCACTGATTTCTGTTCCATACATAGAGTCATTTGCGATACTTACAGTTACAGTTTCACCAGATTTAACTTTTGCAGATTCTATATGATCAAATAGATCAAAATCTTGCTCTGCTAGAGTGCCGTAAACTCCAGCAATCATTTCAGGATTATTTTCAACTAAATTTGTCATCAATAAAGCAGTATCTTTTGGAGAAGTTTCTTGCATTATCGTTGCCATCATTTCAATATCTCCTTCATCAGCATTTTGAAATGCATTGGTTGTTAATTTATTCATTGTTTCGGGATCTTCCTCATAAAATTCAGCTAACTTTTCTGGCGCCATTTCTGTGAAACTAGCTAATATGTCTATTGAAAAATTTTCATCACCTTGCGGTGTAATATTTGAGATCTCTTCTACTAAATATGTACTCATCGAAGGATCACTTACAGCCATTACTCTTGCTATTGCATCAATTGATTGCTCAGATTGATCTAAGATCATCCCATCAACTATTGAAGTTCTAATTTCATTGAAATCAAAAGTTTCATCCATATAAGGCATAGTTGGGTCTAAACCATCTGCTTGAGCCATATGTGAAAATACATCAAATCCAGCCTTTGCAACCTCATCCATTAGATTGGTAGTATTAGCTTGGTCGAAATCAATCATACTTTGCATAAGATACATTGACTGACTTGGATCAGAATTCATAATTATATCTGACATCAATCCCATGTCAGCTCCTGTAGAATATTCTACAAAATAATCAAATCTTTCTCCTCTAAAATCATAAATTTCATTTTTATAAGCCTCAATGTCGTTTGCATCAGCAATACCATCTCCATTTGAATCAGGGATTGTTCCATTAGCTAATTGTTTTGATAAAGCTCTATCAATATCCTCTTCGCTTTGCGTTGATGATTTAATTAATGCTTCTTTTTTTATTTCTTTAATTTGATCTACTTCTTCCGTACTAAGAGTAGTTTGCTGAATTTGTGATCCTGAAATATTTATACCAACTGAAGGTTCAGATATCGTTGTAGTTTGATCCCCAACTGTAACTTTCAAACTCCCAATTTTTCCCATAGAGTCTTCTACTAAGGCTATTGATTTATTAGCCTCTGAATTTTCACCCGTAACAAGCGTTCCGTTAAGAACAACTTCAATTTCAGACAAAATAATTTTCATTGCATCATCTTTTGATTTTGCAATAGATCCAGACTCAAAAGTAAATTTACCTTTTAAAATCTCTAATCGAAACAACTTTTCTTGGGAAGTATTATCAAATTCTTTTACCAAAAATTCAGAATCTCCAACAAGTGTTAAAATAGAATTATCAATAAATGATATATTGATGGATGAATTTGGACTAACCACAATACTTTCATTAGTAAATATTTGATCATATTCACTTAGTCTTTTCAGATTCCCATTTATGTTTTTTTTTGCCTGACCTTCTAGAGACTCTACAAATCCTGTAAAGATCTGTTCAGAATGAGAAATGTTACAAAAAAATACAGTTGATAAAATTAATGGTAAAATTAATTTTATTTTGATAAAATTAAATGTGTTTTTCTTAAATAAATACATAAACAAAATTTTAATAATTAGCTTAATTATAATCTCTTTATATAATATTTTCTCTATATTAATAATATCTTACAGCACTAAAATTGATGATTATTTTTCAAAAACAATCAATTTTTTACCATACAATTACTCGATTTTTTTTATCAAACCCATAATGATTAATAAAAAGGATATTGGGGGCACCAGTCTATATAGTAAGAAAATTTTCAATCTTATAAAAAAAACAGAAAGGAAATCTGCGTTAGATTATAAATATTGGGAAACAAAAGTACTTCATCAGATTAATAATGATGTTGATAAAATTGAGTTTGAAAAAAATTTCTTAAATCTTTTTATTCTTTCGAAAAATAATAAAAAGAAAAATAAAACTCTTAAGCTTTATTATTTAAGAAATATTCCTAGATTCAGTGATGAGACGGGAAGAGTTGTTTTGTCTAAATATTAGTACTATATATTGTATGTTGATAAAAAAATTTACCAGATAGACTCAAAAAATAAAAAACAACTTGTAAGCGAATCGTTTTTAATTAGATTCTCAAAATATTAAAATGGAAAAAAGTTTATTAGAAAGAATAGGTGATATTAATGAGCAATTAAATTTAGCTCATTATTGGATCATACTTTTAAAATTTAAAAGAATACTTTTAATTGTCCCTCTTTTGTTTGGACTACTTGGATTATTTATATCTTTAAATATTAACCCAATTTTCCAAAGTCAAGCAACTCTAGTAATTGAGGAGTCAACAAAAAACATTGTTAATATAGAAGAAGTATATGATGGAGAAACTGGGAGAACAGGGTTTAGTAATAATAATTATATTAATAATCAAATTCAAATAATAGAAAGTGACGAAGTTATATCTTCAATTTTATTAGATCCAAAAAATTTAGATAATATTACAGATCTGTACAAAAGATTACCGAAAAATTATTTTGCTAAAAATTTAAGATTCTTAAATTTCAATAAAAAAAAAGATACGACTAATCAAGATGATCTAAAAATTATTTTGAAAAATTATATTACAGATAATTTAGCCGTATCTCAAATAAGAAACAGTGATGTTGTAAATATAACAATGAATTCAGGAAGTGCTGAATTTGCAAAATTTTTATTAGAACAAGTTATAGATGCATATTTAAAATATGATGTTGATACAAAGGTTAAAGTTACAAACTATGCTAATCAGCAAATAAACGTAAGATTATCTAAGCTTTTAAAGCAAATGGAAATTGCTGAACAAAAATTGCTGAATTATAAGAAAGAGAATAATTTAATAGATATAGGAGACATTAAAGATCTTAAGATTGATCAAATTAAATCTGTCTCTCAAAGAATTATTGAAGCAAATAGAGAGTTACAAAAAAAACAGAATGATCTTACCTCAATTAAACTAGCTGATGGAAATGTTGATGAACTGTTAGCTATAGCAGATCTTAGAAACAAAAAAGAGGTAGATAATATTAGAACAAATATTAATGCTACTAATAATAATATTGAGGCACTTCAAATTATTTACACCGATGAACATCCAAAAGTTAAAAAGGCACTCAAAACCAAACAAAATTTAGATAACCGGCTTAAAGAAATCTTAGAGGAAAATATTGCAGCAGCTGCTTTTGAATTATCAAATTTAAGGGGTTTTATAGAGTCGAGTGAATCGGAACTTGATCAAGCAAAATTTGAATTACAAGCATTAGAGGAAAAGGATGTTGCATTACAACAATATGTGCGTGAAGTTGAGACAAATAATAGAATTTATGAAACTTTTCTTCAAAGAATGAAGGAAACAAATGAAGTTAAAGAGCTTCAATCATCAAATGTTAGAATAATTCAAAATGCACTTTTACCGCTATTACCCGTATCTCCAAATGTAACAAAAATTACTATAATGTTTTATCTTACATCGTTTATAATTCTTTTTGGAGGTTTGATATATTTAGAATTTAATAGTAACACAGTTATTGAACCATCACATCTTGAAAATTTCAATATTCCAGTATTAGCAACGCTTCCAAAAGTAAAAAAATTAGATAAAGGATACCATTTGTCCCAGATATTTATAGAGGATGTAAATTCTGAATTTTCAGAGAGTATTAGAACTTTAAGAACTTTATTGGTTGCAAAATATCAAAAAAACAAATCATTATTAATAAGCTCGACTTACTCTGGAGAAGGTAAAACTACAGTTTCATTAAATACAGCTTTAGCATTTTCTAAAATTGGCAAAGTTCTTTTAATTGAAACTGATATAAGAAGACCTTCAGTGTTAAGCAAAACTAACCTTGCAGATGAGGCACCTACAGTAGGGTTTAGTGATATTATTCAGGGAAAGGTTAAAATGAGTGATTGTATCATGAAACTACCAGGATCAGATATTGAGGTAATGACATCAGGAACGAGAAGGTCAGACTTAACAGATTTAACAACCACATCAAAATTAAAAAGTTTTTTTGATGCTCTGAAGAAAAATTATGACTATGTGATTATTGATACACCTCCGATACAACCGGTGAGTGATACGTTATTCATAAGTCAGGCTACTGATCATAACTTCCTGATCGCAAGGTCTAATGTTACAAAGTTAGTTGGGATTAAATCTGTATTAAAAAAATTAAATGGCGTTCAAGTTAAAGTAGATGGATTAATTTTTAACGATTTAGATACTTCTAAAGCAAGCTATTATGGTTACTACCAATATGGTGGTTATTACAATAAATATAAAAGCTATAGTTAAGACTTAATAATTAGGAACAAATCAAATATAATTTTTAAATGATATTTGAAAAAATATTTCAAAGAGATGATAAATCTTTTTTATTATTTTATTATTCATTTTTAAGTATAATATTATTTGTTAGCAGTATTATTTCTTTTTACATAAGAAATAATACATGGAATTTATCAGAGTCTTATTTAGAGGCCTCAATATTTATTGTAGTTATTTTCTTTATTCTCTCAATTTTTACTACTAAAGAAAAAAGATATATCAAAGGAACAGTTCAATGGCTTAGAATTGAATTTTTGTTGTTAATCCAAACTTTTATTTTTGTAATTTTGGTTACTGTAATTTTTAAAACCACAGATAATTATTCACGTATATGGCTTTTTACAAATATAGGTATTTCATCTTTCTTATTCCTTTTTTCTAAGGTGTTTTTTGATTACGTTTATGCTCAATTAGTTAAATCAAATTCCATACAGAGAAATGTTTTATTAATCGGAGATGCAATATCTTGTCAAGATATTATAAAAAAATTTCCAAAGAAAGTTAGCAACTCTGTGATTAAGTGTTTAATAGCAATAGATCAACTTGATAAAAAAGATACAAATTTTTATGGAATACCAAGTTTTAGTCTGAACGAGAATTTTGGTCAAATTCTAAACCATCATTCTATCGGACAAGTTTGGATAATTTCAAATACTAAAACACAATCATATATAGAAAGTATAATTGAAAAATTTCTAAATTATTCAATTGATTGTCGTTTAATTCAACCAGAATCAAAATTTAAATTTGTTGAGGGATTAGATAGTGAGGCAGGCTTTGACTTTTATAATGTCTCTTTTTCCCCTTTTTACGGTACAAGTTTTTTATTAAAAACTTTAATGGATAAGATATTTTCTTTAATTTTCATTATAATTTCATTACCGATAATAATAATTTTTTCTATTTTAATTGTATTAGAGGATGGTTTTCCAATTTTTTTTAAACAAAAAAGAACTGGCTGGGATGGTAAATCTTTTAATATCTTAAAATTAAGATCTATAAAAAATATGAAGAATAAAAATGAGACATTACAAGTGAAAGCAGGTGACGGAAGACTTTTAAAAGTTGGCAAAATAATTAGAAGATTAAGTATTGATGAGCTACCTCAATTTTTTAATGTTTTAAAGGGTGATATGTCGATAGTAGGGCCAAGACCCCATATGACTGATCATACAAAATATTATTCAAAGGAAGTTCAAAATTTTATGCAAAGACATAAATGTCTACCAGGTATAACGGGATGGGCACAAGTTAATGGATTAAGGGGGCCTACTGATGAAGACGGATCAATGAATAAACGTTTTCAGTATGATTTATACTATATTAAAAACTGGAATTTAATGCTGGATATTTATATTTTAATGAGAACTATATTTGTAGTTTTATTTCAAAAGGTTGACTAAAAATAATGAATTATTTCGCTATTGGAGACATCCACGGCTGTTTTAAAGAGTTAACCTCACTTCATAAAAAAATACTTACTCATAAGAATTTTGATGTTAAAAAAGATGTATTAATTTATCTAGGGGATTATATCGATAGAGGAAAAAATTCTAAACAGGTTATTGATCAAATTCTAAAATTAAAAGAAGATAAGATTAATACTATTAATTTACTGGGAAATCATGATCAATTTCTAATCGATTTTTTAATTAATAAACATAATAATATTAAAAATTGGCTTAACTTTGGTGCAGACCAAACATTTAGAAGTTATAATATTGAGATTGTAGAATTTATTAAAGATGGTTTTGAAGATGAGGTTATTGATGGATTAAGAAATAAATTTTTAAATAATATTGAAGATAGTCATATAGATTTTTTTAAAAACTTAGAATTAGTATATTCAACAAAAAATTATTTTTTTGTCCACGCAGGAATTAATCCCTCTAATAAATTATCTGAACAAACTAAAGAAGACTATTTATGGTCAAGATCTAAAGACTTTTTTAAAAAAGATTTTCAATCGGAAAAGGTTATTGTTCATGGTCATACTCCAGAAGAGATCATAATAAGTGATCCTTTTAGAATTAATATTGATAGTGGGTGTTATTTTTCAGGAAAATTATCTTGTGTATGTGTAACGGACTCAGATAATAGTAGAATATTTATCACCGCTTAAATCCTTCTAAACTCTAATATACAACCATTACTTGAATATAAGAAAGCATGAATTATAAATAGCTTATAGCGATTCGTAAATTATTATGAAAATTTATTCTATTAAGGAAATTGTTGAAGCAACTAATAATATTTTAAATCGAGATAATGACGAAAAATCACCAGAATTTATTAATAAAAAAAAATTAGAAAATAAAACTGAAGTTGTTGAAGAACCATTAATATTAAATAATGAAATTTTAAAATTTACAAAGAATAATATTAGTTCAATTAATCATAGGATTTCGATAAAAAATGAAATAAAGGATAAAATTGTAAATGAAATATACGATTTTCTTAAGAAGAAAATTAAAAAAAATACTTTAAAAATAATTATTGACGAGCAAATAGAGATAAAAAATCTTAGAAATGAAATTGATCATTTAAAGACAAATAAAAAAGAATTATTAGATAACTATAATAATTTAAAAAAAAGATATGATTTATTATTTGATAGTTATGAATTTTTAAAGCTTGAAAATCAAAATATCAAACTAGAGAATACTCAACTTAAATCTAATAATAATAATTTAAATAACCAATTAATTAAAAAAGATAATGCAAATAATGAATTAATTTTGGAAAATACAGAGTTAACAAAAAACAGTAAAGATTTACAAATTAATTTAAGCAAAATAAGTGGAGAAAATTCAATATTATCAGATGAAATTAAAGATTTAAAATCTGAATTATCTGATAAAGATCTTTATTTGGAAAATACTAATCAAAAGAATAGATCTTACGAAATTAATAATGCTGAGCTAAAAAATACGGTATCTAGATACATTGTTAACACTAAAAAATTACAAGAGAAGGTCAATTATTTGGAGCAATCTAGTCAAACCGATATTAGCGAAAAAAACAATAAAATTAAATTTTACCAAGATGAAAATGTTAGATTGTCTAGCGAACTTTTGTTAGCACAAAAAAATAGTGATGCGATTAGAGTAAATTTATCAGATATTGAAATAGAAAAAGAAAAAATCTCTAATAAAATTAGAGAACTCAACAGATCAATAGAGGAAAAAACTAATGTGATTTCAACTAAGTTTAGTGAGGAAAAATCAGTTACTAAACGTACTGAATTAGAAAATCTTAATGATAAAGAACAAAAAAGTTTAGATGAAGTAGTAAAAAGAATTTTTCAAAAACTATAAGCAATATCAAGTACTATTTCATATCATTGTAATCATTGACTCATTAATTTTATAAGGCTAAAATTTAAATATAAATATGATGATCCATTGCAAAAGTTGTAAACAAAAATTTTATATAATGAATGAAGGTACTGAGCTAGAGGGAAAATTAATTAAGTGTAAGCATTGTAATGAACAATGGATATATGAAACCAGAACTCAATATCTTGAAAGTAGATTGCTAGAATTAACAAGTGATTTAGAAAAAACAGAGATGAAAATTAATTTAAGGAAAAAAGAGCATCAAGAAAAAATATCTAATTTAGAAAATGATTTAAATACAAAAAAAGAAGAATTAAATAAACAAAAGGAATTAGAGGATAAAGTTAGTGCATTTGAAAACCGTTTAAAACAAACCGAACAGCTAACCAAAGAAGAGACCGAGCTAGATAACAAAGTTAACAAAATAAAGAAAGAAATTAGAAAAACTTCAATAAATATCGAGTCAAAAAATAAAGATATAGAGGATAAAACAAATTACATAGAAACAAGGATTAATTCCTATAGCAATGAAAATAATGACAATGTAATACAAGAGCAGCAAAAAATCGAAGTCAATAGTAGCGAAGTAGTAAGCCTTCGTGATAATTTCAATAAATCTGAAATTAAAAAAAATGACAAAAATGAGGAAAAAAAAGTAAAAAAATTTAGGTTTTTTTCTCCAGGCTCTATCGAATAAAAAAGTATAAAATTTTTGATTTATGAGTGATAGCAAGAATTCTACTCCAAAAAGTAATGATCTTCCAAGTGAAACATTAAATTTAATTGAGGAAGCAGAAGCAGCTTTAAATAAAAAAAACGATTTAATTTATGATAAGCAAAATATAATAGATAAAGAATTTTCTGAAATTAAGAAAAGTGCTCAAACAATAGAGGATAGTGTAAAAGAAAAAACTTCAGAAATTTCAAAAAAAATTAATAATCAGGAATTACAAATAAAAAAACTGAAAGATGAAAAAATCTTTTTCGATAGAAATAAAATACAATCAGATATTTTAAATAACCAAAAACTATTGATAGAAAAGCATAAGCAAAATAATGAAAACTTAAAATCTGACATGAATAATCTTGATAATAAGTTAAAAATTGTATCTGATTACAATGAAAAACTCATTACCAATAATACTGAGCTAAAAGATACAATTACCCGATTTATTAAACATAACAAAAATTTACAAAATGATATTGAAATTTTAAAAAAAGAACAATCCGAAACACTAAAGATTAAATCTCAAATTTTAGAACTATCTGATCAAATTAAATTTTACCAAGAAGATAATACAAGATTATCGAGTGAAGTTATGAGTATTAAAAAAAAATATGAAATTATCAAAAATAATTTTAATTCTGTTGATCAAGAAAAAAATGAAATTTTCCAACAAATTCATGAATTAAACAATTCTTTAACGAAAACTAATATTGTTGGTACTCCGTTTGTGAAGGATAAGGTAAAAGTAGACAATATAAATTCAAAAGTATTAAGCGATATATCAAAGGCTAATTTAGATAGTGAAGATATTAGATCTGAGACTAATAATTTAGATAAAGAGATTAACGAAATTTTTAAATAATTTTTTAATTTTCTGATTTATAAACTTGACACTGTTCTCCAGTTCTTAAAATTGTAAAAAAAGAATAATCTGTTTCAACATCTTCAAATGTTAAAGTTTGTAAACAAAATGTACTTGCAGTTTTATAATGAAAACTATTGATAAATTCACATTTTCCGTTGATACAGTTAACTGAAGCGCTAATAGCGGTATTAAAAATTAAAATGTTTATAAATATGGCAACTAAAAAAGCTTTCATTTGAAATATATTTGTCTTTATTGACATCAATATATAACAGTAATATTCAGTGATAAATTAATTATTTATGGATGTATTTTTACCAATAGCCGAAGTTTTTATTAACCCTATTGAAATTCTTTTATTAAGTGCGATTGTTGGAGTGCTCTCTGGTCTATTTGGAGTAGGAGGCGGTTTTTTAATGACACCTTTTTTAATTTTTATGGGTGTTCCACCCGCTTATGCAGTTGCTAATGAGGCTAATAATATATTAGCAACTTCTGTATCAGGATCCACCACTCATTGGTTAAAGAATACTTTAGATTATAAAATGGGTTTCATGATTGTTATTGGTGGATCTATAGGAACAACTTTAGGTATTTTCACTTTTACTTATTTTAAAGATATTGGAAAAATCGATACAGTAATCTCTTTAGCTTATATGTATATACTTGCAATAATTGGAACATTAATGTTGGTTGAAAGTCTTGGTGAAATTGATAAGGCAAAAAAAAATATTGTTGAGAGAAAAAAATTACATGTTCATTATTGGATACATGGACTTCCTTTTAGGATGAGATTTCCTAAATCAAAATTATATGAAAGTATATTTACTCCTATAATAATCGGATTAGTTGTTGGCTTTATAGCAGCCATAATGGGCATAGGTGGGGCTTTTATATTAGTTCCAGCTATGATTTATATTATTAAAATGCCTACAAAACTAGTTCCAGGAACTTCTTTATTTGTAACTATTTTTGTTAGTGTGATAGTAACATTTCTTCACTCAATCAATTATGGCTCTATAGATCTAATGCTTGTTTTAATGTTAGTAATAGGTTCGATAATAGGTGTCCAAATAGGACAAAAACTTGGAGAGCAAATTGACAGCTCAGGATTAAAAGCTTTATTAGCAATTTTATTGTTAATCGTTGGGATCGTTATAGCCTACGATACTTTTTTTGCTGAAAATATTGAGAAAGGAGTCAAATCTGCAGAATCGGCAGATTTTAATTTTTTTTCAAAATTTATTAAAGAGTTTTCAGAAGATATGCCGTTTTTCTATGGATTATTTTCAATTTTATTTGCAGTTATATTGGGAATTGCAGCTGCATTTATTAGAAGATCAATTTCAAAGTTCAGAGAAAAATATTTTACTAAAGTGGTAAAGCAATCTAAGTAAATAATCTTAAATATGTTTCAATTGTAAGGATGCTAACAATCCCTACAGTTAACATTGATACAAATCCAACAACAAATGGCTTGTGTCCCATATTTTTAATATCTTTCAAATTTGTTGATAAGCCTATTGCTGCCATAGCCATTGTTAAAAAAATCTTAGAACTAGCTTTAATAAAATTTATCACCTCAATCCAATTATAATTAGTAGCAGTTGAAAAAAAATGATCTCCAATATTTCGAAAAATTATCATTCCAATAAAACCTAAAATAAAATAAGGAAATATGCTCAAAATGGAATAATTTTTATCTTTTGTTTTACCTCTGTTGTAAAGAAAAGCAAACAGTGGAATCATTATTATTAGGAAAGTGTTTCTTATAAGTTTTGTGACTGTTGCAATGTTTAGTGTTTCAGGACTATTAAATTGTTGGTCATAAATGAGACCAGCTGCTGCAACCTGAGAGGTTTCATGTATAGCAGTTCCCAAAAAAAGACCTACAAATAAGGAGTTTCCATTAAAATAAAAATTTGAAAAGTATGGATATAACAACATTGATAATATTCCGAATAAAGTAATATTTGCAATTGCATAAGATACTTCGCTTTTATTTGCTTTTATCACTGGCGCCGTTGCCATTATTGCAGTAGTTCCACAAACGGTACTACCTATTGATATTAGGTAAGCCATTCTAGTTGGTATTTTAAGTTTTTTAATTAATAATTTAATAACGATTAGGACACTTATTATACAGATTAATATTAACGGAATTGCTATTTTTCCAAAATTCAAAAATTCAAAAGGTTTTAACTGTATACCTAAACAAATAATTCCAAGTTTCAATATATAGTCTCTACTAAAATCCAAACCTCTTTGAAAACTTTCCCGAATTTTAAAAAAATTACCAAAAAAAATTCCTAACAAAATTGCTATCATTGCTGTAGATATAGGACTTTTGCTGTATCCCAAAAGCTCAATTCCAATTATGTTATTAAAACCTTGAGAAAGAGAGTAAAGAATAAATGCAAGTATTATACCTGGTACTACAACCAAATATTTATTGTATTCCATCTTAAATAAAATAATTATGCACTTCTATAAAGTTTGGTCATAACAAATTCTTTATGACCTAAAGCTTCTGCACAGGTTAATCTTCCATTAGCAACTCTTAGAGTTGTTTCAATAAGTTTATCTCCTGCTTCTGATAAATTCATTTCTCTTGAAAGAATTTTTGAAACATCACAATCTACATGTTCACTCATACTTTTTGCAGTTAATGGATTAGCTGTTAACTTAACAACAGGCTCTATTGGATTTCCCACAATATTACCTTGACCAGTTGGAAATAAATGAATGTTAAATCCCGCTGCAGCTTGGAGTGTTACACATTCAGCTGCTGCTGAAGAAGTATCCATAAAATATAAACCTTTACCTTTTTTAGGTTCTTCTGCTGGTTCAAGGACATCTACAAATTTACAATTTCCAATTTTT
Source organism: uncultured Pelagibacteraceae bacterium (assembly GCA_902609915.1). Taxonomy (GTDB): domain Bacteria; phylum Pseudomonadota; class Alphaproteobacteria; order Pelagibacterales; family Pelagibacteraceae; genus Pelagibacter. The sequence goes on along the minus strand of CACLTO010000004.1, from coordinate 37,984 downwards.
TGAAAGTTTCCAAATGCTTTTTCCTCAATAGTTGTCAAACCACCGGCAATGTTGCCTGCTGTTGGTTGACTTTCAGAAAGATCGTCTGTTGCCTCTTTTAAAATAAAATCATTATATGCACTCCAGGTTTTCATAAATTTATCTGAAGCTTCTTGTGTAGCTCCTCTTGTTGCGCAAACTTTTTCTGCCCCTGTAAGCTCTGATGTCTCACCAAAACACAAGTGAACACCCAGTGGTTCCAGTTTATCCATTAAATTTCCAACTGTTGGATTAGATGCCAAACCTGATGTGGTATCAGACTCACCACATTTAACTGAAATCCATAAATCACTTATTGGACATTCTTCTCTTTGTTTTTCAGAAGCCCACATAACAAATTCTTGGGCTTTCTTAGAAGCTTTCATTACTGTTCCAATATCTCCTGTTCGTTCAATATGAAATCCTTCAACTGGTTTTCCAGTTTTTGAAATTCCATCAACAATTTTTTTCGTCCACTTTGGCTCAATGCCAATTACAATAACCGCTGCAACATTTGGGTTACTTCCAGTTCCAATCATTGTTCTAAAATGTAATTCTAAATCTGCACCAAATTGTAGTCTTCCATAGGAATGGGGTAGAGCAATTGTACCTTTTATATTATTTGAAACTGCTTCAGCACAGGCATTTGAGATATCATCAACCGGAAGAATAATTACATGATTTCTTGTTCCAGCTCTTCCATTTTCTCTTTTATAGCCTAAAAAACTTTTTGGAATTTCCATTAATTACCACTTTTTTGTTTTTACGTTATGAACATGAACATGTTCACCTTTTTTGATAGATTTGATAACTTTTCCAATATCGTGTCCGTATTTAAGAATCGTATCACCCTCATTTAGGTCATTCATTGCTATTTTATGTCCTAAAGGAATTTCATCTTTTGATTGAATGCTAGTTGAGCTATCATTCTCCATAATCCAGCAGGAACATTCTTGATTTGGGGTAATTTTTTCAATAACTACAACACCTACGTTATCTTTTTGATCGTGAATTATAATTTCAGTAGTCATATCGTGTCGAATTGTTTATTTGAAATTTCCAAAATCTTATATATTAATCGCAAAAATTAACAATTAAATTTTATATATTAAAATACGCTGATTAAGAAAGGTTTGGCAATGACGAAAATGACAACTGAGGAAGCTTTTGTTAAAGTTTTACAAATGCATGGGATTGAGCATGCTTTTGGAATTATTGGATCAGCATTTATGCCAATCTCAGATATTTTTCCTGATGCAGGTATAACTTTTTGGGACGTTGCTCATGAAACGAACGGTGGATTAATTGCAGATGGTTATACAAGATCAACAGGGAAAATGTCTATGGTCATTGCACAAAATGGACCTGGTATTACAGGTTTGGTAACACCAATTAAAACAGCTTATTGGAATCACACTCCGTTATTATTAGTTACACCTCAGGCTGCAAACAAAACTATGGGACAAGGTGGTTTCCAAGAAGTTGAACAAATGAATTTATTTAAAGATATGGTTTGTTATCAGGAAGAAGTAAGAGATCCTTCAAGAATGGCAGAAGTTCTTAACAGAGTTATAGAAAAAGCTATTAGAGGATCTGCACCAGCTCAAATAAACGTTCCAAGAGATTATTGGACTCAAATTATTGATATTGAACTTCCACCAATTGTAAGATTAGAGAGACAAGGTGGTGGATCAGAAGCAATTACAAAAGCAGCTAATCTTTTATCAAAAGCAAAATTTCCAGTTATCTTGTCTGGAGCAGGAGTAGTAATTGGTGGTGCCATTGAGGAAACAAAAAATCTTGCTGAGAAATTAGACTCACCTGTTTGTTCAGGGTACCAGCACAATGATAGTTTTCCAGGAAGTCACCCTTTAGCAGTTGGACCTTTAGGATATAACGGATCAAAAGCTGCAATGGAATTAATTTCCAAAGCAGATGTAGTTTTAGCTTTAGGAACTAGATTAAATCCCTTTTCAACTTTACCAGGTTATGGGATAGATTACTGGCCAAAGAACGCTAACATAATTCAGGTTGATATTAATCCAGACAGAATTGGTCTAACTAAGAAAGTTACTGTAGGAATAAGTGGCGATGCTAAATTAGTTGCTCAACAAATTTTTGATAAATTAGCTACTAATGCAGGAGACATAGATAGAAAAAAAAGAAAAGATTTAATTCATCAAACGAAATCTGCTTGGTTACAAAAATTATCAAGTTTAGATCATGAAGATGACGATGAGGGGACTGTTTGGAACAAAGAGGCTAGACAAAGAGATAAAGACAGAATGTCCCCGAGACAAGCATGGCGAGCTATACAAGCAGGAATGCCAGAAGATGTCATAATTTCAAGTGATATTGGAAATAATTGTGCGATTGGAAATGCTTACCCAACATTTGAGAAGCCAAGAAAGTATTTAGCTCCTGGTTTATTTGGACCTTGCGGATATGGTTTCCCATCGATCTTAGGTGCTAAAATTGGATGTCCTAACACACCGGTTATAGGCTTTGCAGGAGATGGTGCTTTTGGAATTAGTATGAATGAGATGAGCTCTTGTGCTAGAGAAGAGTGGCCTGCAATTACCATGGTGATTTTCAGAAACTATCAATGGGGAGCAGAAAAAAGAAACACTACACTGTGGTTTGATAATAATTTCATCGGAACTGAATTAGATCCAGAACTAAGTTATGCTAAAGTAGCAGATGCATGTGGATTAAAAGGTGTAAAAGTAAATACAATGGATGAAACTACTGATGCTATAAAGCAATCTTGTGAGGATCAAAAAAAAGGAATTACTACCTTTATTGAGGTGATCTTAAACCAAGAACTTGGAGAACCATTTAGAAGAGACGCCATGAAAAAACCAGTTAGAGTAGCTGGTATTAAAAAAGAAGATATGAAAAAACAATCTTCTTTAATTTCATAAAAAAAACAAATAAATCCCAGGTTCCTCTTTATATTCATTTAATCGTTTTAACTTATCATCTTTAAATAAAAATATTTGTTTAATTTGTAGTTTGGAAAGTAACAATTTGTTAAAAGTTTTATGATTAACCAAAAAATAGTCATTTAAATCAGCACCGTATTTTTTAAGATACGTATATTCGGACATATCATATTTAAAATATTCATTTTTATCACTCAAACTAATATTTAGAATATTTAAAAATTTTTTTTCATTTTCTCTTTTCAAAATTTGATTTGAATTTTTTGTATGAACTTCAAAAATAAAAAATTTTATATTTGATTTTTTTATAAAGTTTTTAAGGTATTCTTTATTAACATTATTTGAATTTAAAATATCATTAATTAGTAAGGCATTTTTTCCAAAAAAAATTTTAGATGTTAAAGAAAAGTTTTCACTCGGCTCACTGTTAAAATATTTTAAAGGTGAATGAATTAATGAATTTGAGGTTGGTGAAATAAAAATTTTATCATTAGCTTGATATTCTTTAATTATTTCATCATATAAAATTTTATTTACACTTATTAAGTTTGAATATTCATTATTTTTAAAGTTATAATAAATTTGCATAAATGATATGAATAAAAAAATAACAAAAATTTTAAAATTATTTAGAAATTTTTTAATCCTAAATTCTTCTAACTTATTTATTAAAAGAGTTATGAAAAAAAATTCATAAAATATGAATAATTTACTACCAACTCTTATATAAAAATAAAAAATTAAGTATGAGATAGTTAAGATTAATAGATACTTTGTTTTTAAACTTGTATTCTCTTTTTTAAAAAAAATTAAGTAGATGTAAAATAGTAATATAAATATAAATAATTCTTTAATAAGAAAAAATTCAGAAAACAATCTATTTAAATTCTGTGGTAAAATAAATAAAAAATTCAGGTATTCCTGATTATCAATTTTATAATAAGTATTTCTAATTGGACTACTAATTTCTTTATCAACAACATTTAAAGCTATACTTATTATTTTTTTAATTTCTATAAATTCTGAAAATAAAATTAAAAAAGGTATAATTGTCAAAATTAAACCTAAAAAGTAATATCTGATTAGATATTTTATATTATTAGAAATTAGTAAGAAAAAAATATTTAATAGGCAAATAAAAATTAATTCTTCTCTACAAAAACTTCCCAATATATTTACAACCCCTAATATGAAAAATAATTTTTTTTGTTTATTGTTCTCAATAATTTTGAAGATTAAAAAAACATTAAGAAGAATAAAGAAATTTGAAATTGAAAATGGGCTTAAAACGGTATGTTCTTTTAAAATCGTTGGGTTAAATATAAAAAAAATTAAAGGAATAAATAAAAAATATTCATTTTGAAAATACTTCTTACTAATATTAATTATTAATAAAGCGCTAAATAAAAAAAACGCAATATTAGGTAATTTTAAAGTATTTAAAGAAAATCCAAATAGATTTGTTGAAAAATTTGAAACAATATAAAATACAGGTCTAAAATAACTCAGAATTGCTTTTTCTGAAAAAATATTTGCTGACCAGTCTATGTATTTAAATTCATCAATACCAACAATATTTTGATTATTAAATTTATACAAAAGTAAAAATGAAGAAATTATTAATATGAGTAATATAAAAATATTAATGATATACTTTTGTTTCATTGAAATTTAATAAACAATAACTTAATTATTTCATTTATGAAGCAAAATCAAAAACTTTTAGTTGTCAATATAAATGAGTTCAATCACGATTTTTTATTAGCGCAAATAAATTTTTTAGATGTAAAAATATAATTAAATTTGTTAATAAATTGTATAGATTATTTTTTTAAAATATTGATTATATGAAAAAAAACTTACTTATAACTGGTGGAAGTGGATATTTGGGAGTTAATTTGGCATTAAATCTCAAAAAAAAATATAAAGTTTTCATAGGTTCTAGGAATCAAAAAAGGAATTATGATGCGAGTCTTAAGACTGGATGTGAGGCAATACCTTTAGATGTTACAAATATAGAGTCCGTTAGAGATGCCATAATTTATTGTAAACCAGAAATTATTATACATGCTGCAGCAACTAAGTTTGTCGATATATCTGAGAAATTTCCCTTTGAATGTTCTGATGTAAATATTTTAGGTTCAACAAATATTGCAAGAGTTTCAATTGAGAGAAATGTCAAAACTGTCATTGGAATTTCTACTGATAAAGCAACTCAACCAATAAAAAATTTTTATGGTTTTAGTAAGGCAGCCATGGAAAAATTATTCCTGAATGCAAATAGTAATTCCAAAACTAAATTTTTGTGTGTTAGATATGGTAATGTTGCTTGGTCAACAGGATCAGTACTACCAATATGGAGTCAAATGTTTAAAAGAAACAAAAAAATTCTAACCACAGGCCCTTATATGAGAAGATTTTTTTTTACTATACATGATGCAGTAGATCTTGTTTTATATGCCTTAAGTGAAAGTCAAAGATTTAGCGGTAAAATTCTCTGCGCAAATATGAAATCATGTAAATTAATAGATATTATTAAAGTTTGGACAAAAAAGTATGGTGGAAGTTACAAAATTATTAATATTAGAAAAGGAGACAGGATTGATGAGTATTTGATAGGTCAAAACGAATTAAAATTTACTCAAAAATATAGGAAAAAAGGAAAAATTTATTATTTAATTGATTTTGAAAAAAAATCTAAAAAACCACTGAAAAAAATTGTGTCATCTGAAAATGCTACAAAATTAAACAGAGAGGAAATTTTGAAGCTTATAAAAATTGGTATTTAAAATTTAATTAATGATTAATCATGCTGTAATTTTAGCTGCTGGCAGGGGTGTTAGGTTAAGGCCTAAAACTAACAAAATTCCAAAAGCAATGGTGAAAATTAAGAATCAAACTTTAATTTTAAGTGGGATAAAAAAAATTCAAAAATATATTAAAAATATTCATATAACAGTTGGTTACAAAGGAAGTATGCTAGCAAAGCATGTAATTGAGAATAAAGTTAATTCAGTAATCAACACGGATAAAAAAGGTAACGCATGGTGGATTTTCAACTTTCCATTTAAATATATAGATGAACCAATTTTTGTTCTAACGTGTGATAATATTACTAAAATTAATTTTAATTTGATTGAAAAAGATTATAAGATGAAAGGTGAACCAGAATGTTTTCTCATACCAGTAAAACCTGTAAAAGATTTAGATGGAGATTATATTCATAGAAAAAATAACATTGTTACAAATTTATCTAGAAAAATTAAAAGCGACATTTACTGTTCAGGAATACAAGTAGTAAACCCATATAGAATTTGCAAAATTATAAAAAAAACTGATGATTTTAATAAAATTTGGAATACGCTTATGTTAAAAAAAAAATTGATAGTTTCAGATATTTGTCCAAAAAATTGGTTTACTATTGATAATCTTAAACAACTAAAACTTTATAAAAAAAAAAATTATAAAAATGTTTGACGATATTCTTGTAGCTATTCCAGCATACAATGAACAAAAAAATATTTCTGAAGTCTTAAATGAAGTATGTAAAAAATTTAAATATGTTTTAGTTGTAGATAATAATTCAGAAGATCAAACAATAAAAAAAATAGAAAATTTTCCTATATTTTTAATAAAACATAAATATAATTTAGGTAAATCTGGATCAATGAAAACAGCATTGCAATTTGCAAAAATTCGAAAATTTAAATATTTAGCCTTCATGGATGCAGATGGACAACACAAAACAAATGATTTGATAAAGATTTGTAAAAAAATTTATGATGAAAATAGTGAATTAATTATTGGTTATAGGAAAAATTTAATTGACCTAAATTTAAAAAAAAGGATAGGCACAATTATTTTACAAAGATTATTCTCTTTAGTTTATAAAAAAAAACTCTTTGATATTCAATCTGGTCTAAGAATATTTGACACTTCAATAGAAAGTAAAATTAACTGGCATTCTACTGGAATAAATCATTATTTTGCTGATGCAGAAATTACTTGTAATGCAGTTAAAAATAATTGTAAGATAGATCAAATTCCCATTGAAGCTTTATCTAGTGAAAAATACAAAGGGATGAATATAGTTCAAGGTTTATATCTTGTACTAATGATTTTATATTGGAGAGTTTTTAGGTGATTATTAAATTAGTACTTTCATCTTTTTCTATAATTTTTTCCTTAATAATGCTCTATATTACTCAAGTTAATTATAAAAAGAGGTTATTAAATAAAATCAGTTATTTATTTTGGATATGTATTTGGACTTTAATAATATTAGCATCACTTAGACCAGAATTTGTAGATAGCTATTTTACAGAAAATTATGATGTTGATGTTTTTTACATCTTAAGTGTTTTAAGCATTATAAGTTTAGTTATTTTATATTTTTTTTCTCTTATTAAAATAAATATTCTTGAAAAAAAAATTAATGCTTTAATAAGCGCAGAATCGTTAAAAGAAATTCTAGAAAAAATTAAAGATAAGTAAAAATAAAATACTTATCCTATTGATTTAAATTAGGCCAGTTTTTATCATTATATCTGTCAAGCTCTCTTTTAGTAAAAGGTCTAAAGAGAACCCAACCTATAACAACAACTAAAATTAAAAGTATAAATGTTTTCATTTTTATCTTATTATTGTCTTGACCGAACCAAGTTTGTCAATTTTTCCTTTATAAAGACCTTTGCCTATTGGAACAACTCCCACAGTAGACCCTGTAAATACATAAAAATTTTTATTCAAATTTAATTTGTCTTTTCTAATTTTGTTCAAAACAAATCTTAATGAGTTCAATGGATTAATAAAAACTGCACTGGTATTACCGTTTATATTTTGTTTGGTTTTTTTGTTTGAAATATTAGTTTTTAAATTTCCAATGTTGATTTTCTTATACTTTTTCTTTTGACCGATTAAAAACTTAACATTAGCTCCAAAATCACTGCTTAGATCTCCAAATGAAGTTATTCCTTTTTTTCTTTGTCTATAACCCACAATCTCAATACAAGGAGCCATATGAGATATAAATTTTGTGATATTTTTTATTGTAACTACTGATTTAGAATTAAAAAAAGATTTCTTAATTAAATAGCAAACCTCCAACTCAATGCCAAAAGTGGTTTTACTAATCTTTACACTTCTACCGCTTTTTAAAAAATTATCTTTATAAACTGATGCATAAAATGGTTCTTTTTCTTTTAATTTTTTCATCACTGGAATTCCGGTTCCTCCGGCTTTGTAACCTATAATTGGTTTTTTAACTTTACTCTCACAAAGCATTCTAAATTTATTGGCTTCAGTTAGTTTTTTGGTAAATTTTCTTGGCAATGGCGCAATAATCTTGTTTTTAAGAAAAGCTTTAACTAATTTATTGGAGGTTTTTTCTATTAGTGTGCTCATATTATTTATCTATTTTTTTTTAAATTATATTTTATGATCCAAAGTTTATCAAACTAAAACCAGCGATAAGGAAAACTATTAACCAAATTAAACCTTTTATCAAAAAAAAAGTAAATCCTCCAACCAGAATATATTTGCCCCATTTACTTTTTGAAAATAAATTCTTAAGCTTAGTCATCATTTTAATAAACTCTATTAATTTAACAAAGACATCGGATCGAGCCTAGTTTGAAACCAATTTACTCTAAAATCTAAATGTGGACCAGTTGATCTGCCGGTAGATCCAACTGTTCCTATGATATGTCCTTGACTTATTTGATCACCAACTGAAACCATCACACTCTCAAGATGTGAATAAATTGTAGAAATTCCATGTCCATGGTCCATTATAATTGTGCCACCAGTATAATAAAGATCATCCTCTGCCATCGTTACGACACCAGAAGCTGATGACTTAATCATAGTTCCTTTTTTTGCAGCAATATCAATCCCATAATGAGGCCACTTTGGTTTACCATTTAAAATTCTCTGACTTCCATAAACTCCACTTATTATCCCCTCAACAGGCATAATGAATTGATTTTTAAAAAAGGGTAAATCAGAATTTATTGATCTTGCCTTTCCGATTCTATTATTTTCTTCTCTAATTCTTTTGTAAACAGACTCGGGGGGTGTTACTTTACTTTCCTCTAGGCCATCTATCCTTTGAATATTATATTTTCTTTTAAGAACTTTTTTTATTACTTTTTCACTTTTTCCATTACTAATTTTAGTAATCGTTAAATCAAATTTTCTATCTCGATCAATCCCAAAAACAAAATAACCATCTTTCGAAACTCTAACTTTTTTTTTATCTATAATTATTTGAGAAGAAGGATCAGTTATTCCTACAATATAATGACCTTGTAAAAATTTTCCTTTAAATTCGATTGCAATTAAATTAGTTGGTAAAAAGATAACTATTAAAAAAAATAATCTAATTACTATCTTGCTGTCCATCCGCCATCAACTAATAAGGAAGTTCCCGTAATCATTGAAGCTGCATCTGAAGCAAGAAATACAGCTGCACTCGCTACATCTGATAGTTCAGCAAATTTGCCTAATGGAATATTCCCTAGAACCTCTTTTTTAAACTTTTTACTTTTTAAAAATTTACGTGTCATAGGAGTTACAACAAATGTTGGACAAACAGTATTTACTCTAATGTTATATTTAGCAAGGTCAATTGACATTCCTTTTGTAAGACCCTCTAAGCCAAATTTAGTCATGTTGTACACACTTCGTATAGGACCGCCAACGTGACCCATTTGGGATGACATATTTACAATTACCCCACCTACTTTTTTTCTACTTTTAGACTTGATCATTTTAAGCGAACATAATTGAGCTAGGTTGAATGTTGCCATTGTATTTATCTTAACCAAGTACTCCATATTTTTAGTTTTTACTTTTGTGAAGTGTTCTGGAATATTATTACCAGCGTTATTGATTAGAATATCTATTTTCGATTGTCTGTTTATAATATCTTTAATCTCTTTGTAATTCGTAATATCACAAACATAAGATTTACATTTGCCCTTAATCCTCATTATTTTTTTTGTAACTTCATCCAAATCCTTTTTAGTTCTACTTATTATAATTAAGTTTGCGCCAGCCTCAGCTAGAGCAATAGCACACGCTCTACCAATTCCTTTACCAGCTCCTGTTACGACTGCAGTTCTATTTTTTAAGTTATAGTTTTTCAAGAACATCATAGAAATAATATTTTAATATCTGTATAAATCAATTCAATAGCAACAATTAAAATAGCTATTAAACCCGCCCAAGCTATCCACTTATATTTTTTAATCCAATTAGAAATTAAAGTTGCTGCAGTTGCCATTAATATAATTGATAAAACAAGACCAAAAATCAATAAATAATAGTGGTCTCCAGCTGCTCCAGCTACTCCTAAAACATTATCTAAACTCATGGTAAAATCAGCTAATAGAATAGTCCAAATAGCTTTTAAGAAACTTGAATTATCAACTTTAATATCACTTTCGTTCTCAAAGCCTTTTACTACATCTACATAAAGTTTATAAACTATGTATAATAAAAGCAGACCTCCAATTAATCTTAAACCTGTAATTTGCAATAAATATGCAGTCAAAAGAGTTAATATGATCCTTAAAATAACAGCTCCACCTATCCCCCAAAAGATAATTTTTTTTCTTTGTTCTAATGGAAATTTTGATGCAACCATTCCAATTATAATTGCATTGTCCCCTGCTAAAACTAGATCAATTAGGATGATTTGTGTTAAAATTGCGATTTGTTCTGGAGTAATAAGATCAGTGAACATCAACCTCTCAGTATCATATCAGCACCTTTTTCTGCAATCATTATTGTTGGTGCATTGGTGTTACCAGAAGTAATGTTAGGCATTATTGATGCATCAATTACTCTTAAATTATTTAAACCTTTTACTTTAAGAGTTTCATCAACAACTGCCATATCGTCTTGCCCCATTTTGCATGTACCAACAGGATGAAAAATTGTTTGTGCGTAATCTGATCCTGCTTTTACAAGTTCTTCATCATCATTTATACTAATCCCAGGCCTATATTCCTCTGGTTTGTATTTTTTAAAAGTCTCAGACTCCATTACAATTTTCCTTGTAAGTTTTAAACCTTTCGCAGCAATCATTCGATCATGTTCAGTTGAAAGATAATTGAGTTTTACTTTTGCATAAACTCTTGAGTCTTTATTTGTAATCTTAACGTGACCTCTACTGGTTGGTCTAATATTTGAAACAGTAGGTGTGAATGCATGAAAATGATGATTTTTTGTGGCACCCAAAGTATCCATACTCATAGGTTGAACGTGCCACTGTAAATCAGGTAATTCTAAAGATGGATCACTTTTAGCAAACATACACATTTGACTAGCACCCATCGTCATTGGTCCACTTCTGTTAAAAACATATTCTAAACCAATCATTAGTTTTCCAAGTAAACTATTAACCTTCTTATTTAATGACTTAAGTCCATGAACTTTATAAATTGGTCTAAACATTAAATGATCTTGTAAATTTTCTCCAACTCCTTTTAAATCGTTCACAATCTTGATTCCTAAATCTTTTAAATTTTTAGAATTTCCTATTCCTGATGTTTGTAAAATCTGTGGAGATCCAATAGATCCTGATGAAAGTATAATTTCTTTATGAGCTGAAACTTGTTTAAGCTCATTTCCTATCCAATATTCAACATTTTTTGCGGTTTTATTTTCAAAGTTTATTTTCTTAACATGTGCATTTGTTATAATTTTTAAATTATTTCTTTTTTTGATCGGATTTAGATAGCCAACAGCAGTACTACATCTAAAACCATCTTTTTCAGTTACTTGAAAATACCCACATCCGTGATTGTCACCTGTATTAAAATCTTTTGTTTTAGGAATACCAAATTCTTCAGCTGCACTTTGAAATTCATCTAATAATGGTAATTGAATTCTTTGGTCAGAAACAGATAAAGGACCACCAACTCCATGATAATCGTCTTTTCCACGTTCTTGGTTTTCTGCTTTAATAAAATAGGGAAGAACATCATCCCAGCCCCAACCAGTATTACCTGATTGACGCCAAATATCGTAATCTCTACTTTGTCCTCTTATGTACAATAAGCCGTTAATAGCGGAGCTACCACCAAGAGTTTTTCCTCTAGGATATCTAATAGATCGATTGTTCATCGTTTCATCTGGTTCAGTTTTGTAACACCAATCAACAGTGGGATTGTGCATCGTTTTAAAATAGCCAACTGGAATATGTATCCAAGGATAATTATCTTTACCACCAGCTTCCATTAATAAAACTTTATTTTTTGGATCCTCTGAAAGTCTATTAGCTAGAACACATCCAGCAGATCCAGCACCAATAATTATAAAATCGAAATTTTCCATCTATAGTTGAATAGTTTTTTTTATAATTCTCATTTAATCATCTTTACACTCATATTAATCAATTGTCACTTGTATGAGCTTTGTTTTTCTGATTGAATGTTTTAGTTAAATTTAACTAACAAGAGGAATAATAATGAAAAAAATCATTTCAATGTTGTTTGCAACTGTTCTAGTGCTTGGATTTGCATCAAGTGCTAATGCTGCAAAAACACTAAAATGTCAGACTGTTCTTAACACTAAAGCTGATGAAGTTAAGATGTTAAAGGACTTTACTGATACTGTTACAGAATTAACAGCTGGCTCGTTAAAATTTGAAATTTTACCTGCAGGTGCTGTTGTAGGAGTTAAAGAAACTCTCGATGCTGTCGATAAAGGTTTGATTGATTGTGGTTTCGCATGGACTCACTATTGGTCAGGTGATCACCCTGCTGCTATGTTATTTGGTTCGCCAGTAGCTGGTGGTGGAGTTGGTATTGACAACTTAGCATTCTTATCATGGTTCCAATACGGTGGTGGTAAAGAATTGTATGACCAATTATGGAAAGAAATGGGAAGAGACATAAAAGGATTTATGCTTCAACCAGTTGGACCAGAGGCTTTAGGTTGGTTTCCAAAACCAATTAAGGATATGGCTGACTTTAGAAAATATAAATTCAGAACTCCTCCAGGAATTCCGGGACAAACTTATAAAGACATTGGTATAGCATCTGTTGCAATGGGTGGTGGAGATATTCTACCAGCTCTTGAAGCAGGTACAATTGATGCTGCTGAGTGGTGTTGTCCAAAACCAGATTTAACATTTGGCTTCCAAAAAGTATTAAAGCATTACTATCTACAAGGTTTACACCAAGTTGTCGTAAATGCTGACTTTTACATTACTGGAAAAACTTATAAAGCTATGAGTGATCATGAGAAGAAGTCTCTTGAGGTTGCTGCTAATGCTTCATTAGCTAAATCTTTAAGTTACAGAATCTATGAAAATGGAAAAGCTTTACAAGAACTTACTACTAAACATGGAGTTAAATTAGAAGACACTCCTTCAGACTACTTTACAGAATATATGGCAGCTGCAAAAGCTACATTGAACAAAAACGCAGCGAAGAATAAATTCTTCAATGAAGTTTACACTTCAATGAAAAACTTTGCTGATGTTGCTGTTCCTTTCTGGAGTGGTGCTCAAATGTCTAATGCGAAGCTAGGAATGGCTCACGCAGCAACATTAAAGTAATCAGTAATTAATCTTGATTTATTAGAGCGGACTTTTACAGTCCGCTCTAATTTTTTTAACTAGAATTTTATGGCAGAAGAACCTAGTAAACTAGATATTTCAGATGAAATGATTGCCGAAAGACGAGGCGGCTTAGGTAAAATGCCAAACGATATGCCATTATGGATGGCAAAATCTATTGTCAATATTGATAAATTTAGTAAGTGGATAGGTAATATTGTTTGTTGGATATTGATGCCACTAATTTTTGCAATGACATATGAAGTTCTTGCAAGAAAATTATTTTTAGCTCCAACCATTTGGGCTTATGACATAAGTCGCTTTCTTTATGGGGCTTTATTCATGTTAGGTGCTGGATATGCACTTTCTAGGGGTGTACATATAAGAGCAGATTTTTTATATAGAAATTTTAAGACTAAGACCCAAGGCATAATTGATTTTTGGCTTTATTTAATATTTTATTTTCCAGGTCTAATAGTTTTTTTATACATGACAATTGGATTTGTAGAAGAGTCTATTAGGAGAGGCGAAAGAGGCATGGATACTACATGGATGCCTTTTATGTGGCCTATAAAAACTTGTTTATTAGTTGGTATTATATTTTTGCTTATACAAGGCTTCTCAGAATTACTTAAAAGCTATTGGGCAGCAAAAAACGGTGAGTGGCCAGGAGAAGAAAATAAGTAATGTTAGCTGAGTTAATAGATCCAGCGATATTAGGTTTTATTCTTGTTGGTGTAATGCTTTTTGCAATCTTTGTAGGATTTCCTATTTCATTTACTTTAATATTTTTAGGATTTGTATTTGGCTATCTTGGCTTTGGAAAATTAGTTTTCTACTTAATGACCTTACAGTTTTCGATGGTAATGACTGAACAAACTCTTGCCGCCGTACCACTCTTTGTATTTATGGGAATAATGATGGAACAAGCGGGACTAATGGAAAGATTGTTTTCAGCTTTTCAATTAATGTTAGCAAAAGTTAAGGGCTCACTTTATTACGCAGTCTTGTTTGTTTCTGTAATTTTTGCTGCGGCCACAGGTATTGTGGGAGCATCAGTGACTATTCTTGGAATTATGGCAGCAAAATCAATGAATAGATCTGGTTATGACGTAAGGCTTGCTGCAGGTACAATTACAGCAGGAGGAACTTTAGGAATTTTAATTCCTCCAAGTATTATGCTTGTTGTGATGGGACCTATAATGGAAATCCCAGTGATAGATTTATTTGCAGCTGCAATATTACCCGGAATTCTTCTTGCAAGTCTTTATGCCGCCTACACAACAATTAGATGCATAATTAATCCAAAATTAGGACCAGTATTACCTGAAGAGATGAGAGCTGCTAGCATGAAAGAAGTTTGGATTGAATTCTTTTTGGGTTTAGTTCCTCCTGCGGCTTTAGTTTTTGCAGCTTTAGGAAGTATTTTATTTGGATTTGCAACTCCTACAGAAGCAGCAGGATGTGGTGCAATGGGAGCATTACTTTTATCTTTAGCTTATAAAAAGTTATCATTATCAAAGTTACAAGAGGCATTAGTAAAAACTTTAGAGATAACCGCATTAATTATGGTTTTAGTTGCAGCATCAAATTTTTTTGGAGCAGTTTTTGCAAGATTAGGAACTCCAACTTTGCTTACTGAATTTTTATTAGGATTAGAAATGAACAAGTATTTAATTCTTGCAATGATAATGGTTATGATTTTTCTATTAGGATGGCCTTTAGAATGGGTTCCAATTGTTATGATAATAGTGCCAATTATCTTACCTCTAGTGGAAGCATTAGGATTTAATCTAACTTGGTTTGCAATATTAGTTGCCGTGAATCTACAAACCGCCTGGTTATCACCTCCAGTAGCTTTATCTGCTTATTTTTTAAAAGGTGTTGTACCAGAATGGGATCTTAAAGATATCTATTATGGAATGATGCAATTTATGGTTTTACAAGTCATCGGTTTAGTATTAATTATAATATTTCCTAAAATTGCTCTTTGGTTACCAACTCTCTTATATGGACAGTAGAAAATTTAAGTTTTATATTGTTTAGGTGAGTCCTCAAAATTTAAAAAAAAACTTAATGAATTGGGATTTAGTTTCAGTTAATCCAAATGAAAAAAATTGGGATTGGAAAGTTTTGTTTTGTTTTTGGGGAGTTAATATTCAGAGTATTATTGGCTTTTCATTAATTGCATCTCTTTATTTAATTTATAATCTGAATACTTTTGTTGTATTTTTTGGAACAATATTAGGATCATTGTTAGTTTATTTTTTTTCGAATTTGATAGGAAGACCATCTCAAAAATATGGATTACCTTTTGTAGTATTACTTAGATCCTCGTTAGGGATTAAAGGAGCGAAGTACTTTGGTTTGATTAGATTTTTAGTTGGCGTGTTTTTATTTGGTATTCAAACATATTTTCTTTCAAAAGCTTTCAGTTATTTAATAAGAATAGCAATTTTTTCATTAGAACCCTCAATTCTTGATCAACAAGTTTTTTTAACCTTCTTACTTGGTATGAACCCAATTGACTGGGTAGCGATTGTTATGGCAATTTTTTTTCAAGGATTTCTCTTTAGTGCAGGCATGAATTTTAATAAAAAGTTAATTATTTTTTCTGCAATAGCAGTTTATCTTGGAATAATGTTGTTTTTTTTTTCTGTTTTATTAAATGATGTAAAGTCTACGTCTCAGGCTTTTGTAAACGCATTGAACATAGAAAATTTTTTAAATAAAAATAATTTTGGACCTTTAATAACTGTTACAAGTACTATTTTTGCATATTTTTCTTTTGCAATTTTAAGTTTTGGAGATTTTTCAAGATATGTAAAAGACGATAAAGAACTTAAAAAAGGAAATTTAAGTTTGTTATTTAATTTAATAATTTTCTCATTTTTTATTCTATTTATTGTTTCTGGCATGGATACTTTTCTTAAAGAGAATCCAGAAAATCTTTCAAGAATACTTACAAATCCAAATGATATTATTGGTAAACTGAATAATTTATTTGTAATAGCTCTAGCTTTAGTTTTTATTGTTATAGCATCAGCATCAACAAATTTAATTATTAACTTTATTCCATCTCAATATACTTTAATAAATTTTTTACCTTTCTCTCTTTCAACTAAAAGTGCAGGTTTAATAATTTCAATACTAGGTTTTATTATTGGTGGATTTTGGTTAACTTATTTAAGTCAAGTTGGTGCTTTATCTTTTATTGATACTTTTGCATGTTTTCTAGGGCCGTTATTTGGTGTGATGATTTCTGATTTTTATTTTATTCAAAAGGGTAAATTAAATATTAAAGATATTTATTCCATAGAAAATAACAGTGCTTATTATTATTCTGGGGGTTGGCACGTAAAAGCAGTCTACTCTGTGATATTAGGATTTATATTTTCAGCTTCGACTATCTGGAATATAAACTTAATGTTTCTTCAATCATTATCATGGGTAATAGGTGCTTTTGTGACATCATTGACCTACTATTTGTTAGCTAAGAAATAATCTAATGGAAAAAATTACTTATGATTTTAAAAATAGAACTGCGATTGTTACAGGCGGTGCACAAGGATTTGGACTAGATATTTCTAAAAGGTTTTTAAAATCAGGTGCCAAAGTAATTATATGGGATAATGACCCCAAAGCTATAGAACTAGCTGTTAAAAATTTGAATAATCCAAATTTAAATTTCAGTTTAATTGATGTGTCTAATTTTGAAGAGGTTAAAAAAAATGTTCAAGAAATTTCAAAAAACACAAATATTGATATTTTAATAAATAATGCAGGTATAACAGGTCCAACCGCTACATTATGGGAATATGATATTGATACATGGAAAAAAGTTGTAGAAATAAATTTAATGGGAACTTTTAACTGTTGTAGAGCAATAGTCCCTAATATGATTAAAAATAATTATGGTAGAATTGTTAACGTAGCTTCGGTAGCCGGAAAGGATGGAAATTCTAATGCTAGCGCATATAGCGCAGGAAAAGCTGGAGCAATAGCTTTAACAAAATCACTAGGTAAAGAGGTTGCAGATAAGAATATAGCTGTCAATGCAGTAACTCCAGCGGGAGCAAAAACTAGAATTCTGGATCAAATGACTAAAGAGCATGTTCAAAGAATGCTATCGAAGGTGCCTAGAGGAAGATTCTTAGAAGTTGAAGAATTTACTTCCTTAATTTGCTGGCTTTCTTCAGATGAGAATACTTTTTCAACAGCAGCTGTATTCGATATTAGCGGTGGTCGCTCTACTTACTAACTTCGAGGTTTTGTTCAACTAACTTTAAATTATTAGTCTTAGCCCTACTAAACTTGACATCTTTAGACATTACTGGTGCAAAAATCATTATTGACCAATAAATAAGTAATATAAAAATTGATATTGTCTTCATATTGTTAATATAGAACTTAAAGATGTATTTTGGATGTTTAAATCTTGTCTAAATAATGTATTAAGAAATTATTTTTAATTTTAAATGAAATTTTTATTTTTAATACTGTCAACTATTCTTATAAGCATTAACATTTTATTAGCCGAAGAATTAAATGTATTCGATTTTACTGAGAATGAGCTTTCTGAACTACAGGTTAGGAAGGTAAGAGGTGCGGATAATAAAACAATTTACAGTGTTGGTTCCAATGAAAAGGGCAATTTTTTAAAATCGGTAGCTGATAACGCTGCCTCAGGTTTAGGTAAAGAAATCAAAATTGATTTAAATAGAACACCATTTATTAATATTACTTGGAAAGTAGAGAAAGACTTGTCTGGTATTAAAGAAAATTCAAAAAAAGGGCATGATTTTGCAGCAAGAGTATTTGTTATAAAGAAAACAGGAGCGACACCTCTATCAAATAGAGCGATTAACTACGTTTTCTCAAGCAATAATAAAGTAGGAGCAAATTTCCCAAGCCCGTACACAAAAAAATCTATTGATAATGTTTTAGCCAGTACCAAGAATAATTTAAATGAATGGGTCACAGTTAAAGCTAACGTTAAAGAGGATTTTAAAAGGTTACATGATCTAAATGTCAATGAGCTTGATGGACTTGCTATTATGTCTGATACTGACAACACTAAGTTGAAATCTATAGCTTATTTTCAAAATATTTATTTTTCATCTCAATAGTTAAAATTTAAGATATTTTTTTAAATAGATATTAAAAAAAGATAAAATAACAGCTACAATAACATCCTCCAGAGGACTAGCTTGTGGATAACCAAAGTTCCATGCGGTAACCATCACTAACCAAATTACAAATATATTCATTAAATACTTATACCTTAGTTTCTATTAAATAGTTTACTTTTTTGATATAATTATATTATGCATGAAAATTTTTTTCATAATTTAAAAGTTTACTATGAAGATACTGATGCTGGAGGTGTCGTATATTATGCTAATTATTTAAAGTTTTTAGAGAGAGCTAGAACAGAAGCTCTCCATTCAATTGGGTTCAGTAACCAAAAAGTGAAAAAGGATTTCAGTTCATTAATCATAGTAAAAGCTTGCAACATTGAGTATAAAAAACCAGCAACTCTAGAAGATGAGCTTACCATAAGATCTTTTGTTAAATCTATCACCAAAACATCTTTTTTTATGAACCAAATAATTACCAAAGATGACGACACTATAGTTGAGGCACAAGTTCATTTAGTTTTTGTTAATGATTTAGGTAAACCAGTTAAAATACCAGACGAAATTTACTCAAAATTTAAACCTTATTTTTGTGATACTATTAAAACTTAGCTAATTTTTTAGCCCTTTTAAATAAATTTACCATCATTTTATTCGAAATTAATTTAGTGTTAACATTTCTTGGACTTGGATGGTAACTTGACAAAATTATCAATCCGTTCGGCAGTATTTGTGTTTTACCATGTTTGAAAACAAATTTTTTTTTAATTTTAAATTTTTGTTTATACATTTTAATACAATTATCGAAAGCAACTTTGCCAAGTGTTACAATTACTTTTAGTTTTTTTAAATTTAATATTTCCTTATCAAAAAAGTCGGAACAATTCGAAATTTCATTACTAAGTGGTTTATCCTCAGGTGGAACACATTTAAGAATATTTGTGATGTAAGTAGATTTTAATTGTAAATTATCATTTAAATTTTTTGAAAATGGTGAATTTGAAATCCCCACCTCATGCAAACATCTAAATAAAAAATCACCAGATTTGTCTCCTGTAAACGCTCTTCCTGTTCGTGTTCCACCATGTGCCGCTGGAGCTAGACCAATTATTGCAATTTTTGAATTTAAATCTCCAAAGCCTGGAACAGGTTTACCCCAGTATATTTCATTAATATTTTGTTTTCTTTTATTTGTGCTTACTTTTTTTACAAATTTTACCAACCTTGGACATTTTTTACAATTTATTATTGTTTTGTTTAATTCGTTTAATCTAATATCCATATTATGAAATTATTAAAATTCTTTATCATAATTTTTATATCTTTAAACACACCTATTAAAGCAGATTTATACAAAAATTTAATAAATCAATTAGAGGATGGAGGAAAATTAATATTTATTAGACATGCATACGCACCCGGAAATGGTGATCCTGCTGGTTTCAATTTAAACGATTGTTTCACTCAAAGAAATTTGAGTGAGGATGGAAGAAAACAATCTCAACGTATTGGTGAATTTTTTGATAAAAATAAGATTGAAATAGACAAAGTCCTCTCTAGTGAATGGTGTAGATGTAAAGAAACAGCAAAAATTGCTTTTAAAAATTATTCTACAAATAGTTTTTTAAATTCTTTTTATAGTGCAAAATTTTATAAAAATAAAGATAAGCAGATAATAGCTTTTAACAACTATATTAAAAATTTTAAGAGTAAGAAAAATTTGATCTTAGTAACTCACTATGTATTTATATCTGAAGTTTTAAACTATGGTCCTTCATCAGGTGAAATAGTTGTTTCAGATAAAAACTTAAATATAATAGGAAGTCTAGAAATTGATTTTTAGAATATTATGTCTTCAAAAAGAGCAATGAAACAAGCACAAAAACAAGCTTACGCCAAACACAGAAGCAACATTACAAATAGTAGATTTTCTAAGAATAAAAAAAATTTTTTTAATAAAAAGAAAAAAGACTAACTTTCTTTTTTAAATTTTTCAATTTTCTTGCAATTTGAAATTTTTGATATCCCTTCTTCGTCATTTAGAACTGTTTTCATAAAAATTTCAGTTTTTCCTATTTCAAATAAAATTTGTGTGTAAAATTGAGGATAACCATGTTTATGTGTTAATATCTTTCCATTTTCCTCATAGATGTTTCTGACATAAGTGTTTGACTTTTTTACACTGAGGTCAGTTAACCGATACTTTTGATATGTCTTTTCCTTATATACATAATTTCGTGTCATAATTAATTCATCAAGATTTAAGATGTATTCATTCTTTAAGAATTCATCTTGTTTATCATCACATTTACTCATGATGATAATTTCTGATTTAAGATGTTGGAAGGGAAGAATTATAAATAAAATAGAGATTAAAAATTTAATTACTCTCATTTTTTTCGGCAAAAAATAAACCAATCAAAAGTAGAGCTGTCCAACCGAGTCCCACCAGTCCTTTTATAATACTTGTATCTGCACTCCACAAATCAAGAAAAAGAGCCCCAAAAATAAGACCTAGAACATATACAATAATTACGATTGTAGTTTTACTCATCTAATAATTTCTTTTTAAAAAGAGAGATACCATTTTCAATTTTATAAGTATAGGACTCTTTAAAACTTTCTAATTGCCAACCAGTCAATCTTTTTTGTATAATTTCAAGATTTTCTTTTTTCCACTCATCAGTTGTATCCTCAAATTTCCAAATTTTTTTTTCTTCGTTAGTTCTTCCACACCCATAGCAATAGTCTGTTTTTGGATCAGTTTTGCAAATATTGATACATGGAGAAACAATCATAATAATATTATAGAGTAAAAATTATATAATTTACAATAATTGTCGTTGGACAAATAGTTTCAATCATATATAAAACCATTTGAATTTGTGGGGCGATGGCGGAATTGGTAGACGCGTCGGTCTTAGGAACCGATAGAGCAATCTGTGAAGGTTCGAGTCCTTTTCGCCCTACCATTAAAACATTATGAAAGTTACAGTAGAAAATAAAAAAGGTCTTAATAAAGATATAAAAGTTTTCATCGATAAAAAGACTATGAACTCATATATGGATGAAAAATATGAAGAAATTAAAAGCACTGTAAATTTAAAAGGTTTTAGACCAGGGAAAGTTCCTGTAGAAGTTTTAAAAAGACAGTTTGGTAAAGCAGTTTTTAGCGAAGTTTTAGACAAAGTTTTAAAAGACACAACTACAAAAGCTTTAGAGGAAAATAAGATAAAACCAGCAGGACAACCAAAATTAGATCTCAAAACTTATGGTGAAGATAAAGATCTAGAATATATAATTTCTGTTACCGAGTTTCCTAAAGTTGAATTAAAATCTATAGAAAATATTAAATTTGATGAATACACGGTTAAAATCGATGAGAGTGAAACTGAAAAAAGAATTAAAGAGATAGCTAAAAATACACCAAGCTTCAAAGATGCTCCACCTGAAACAAAAGCAAAAGAGGGTGATTTAGTTTCTTTCGATTATACAGCTACAGTTGATGAAAAATCATTTAAAGGTGGGGAAGGAAAAAATACACAATTAACTTTAGGTAAAGACTTATTTTTAAAAGGTTTTGATAAACAATTAGTTGGAGCTAAAAAAGATGATCAAAAAATTGTTGAAGCAACTTTGCCTGAAAACTTTCCTGAGAGAGAGTTAGTAAATAAAAAAGCAAAATTTAATTGCAAGATATTATCGGTAAAAATTTCAGAGGAAGTAAAAATTGATGATGAATTTGCAAAAAATCTGGGGGCAAAAGATTTGAAAGATTTGAAAACTCTAATTTCAAAACAGATTAATGACGAATATAAAAATTCTTTAGATAGATTGTCAAAAAATCAAATTCTAAAAGAATTAGAAAAATTTAAGGTTGATGAAATACCACAAAATTTATTGGATGAAGAGATAAAAGCTCTTTCTCAAGGAATGACGGAAGAAGATAAAAAAAAAAGTAAAGATAATTTTGAAGATATAGCAAAAAAAAGGATTAAAGTCGGATTGATATTAAATGAATTTGGAGAAAAAAATCAAATTAAAGTAACTGAACAAGAGTTGCAAGCAGAGGTACAAAAGCAAATCAGGATGATGCCAGGCCAAGAAAAAATGGTAATGGATTTTTATCAAAAGAATCAATCAGCACTTGCGAGCTTGAGGGGTACTGTATATGAAGAAAAAATTCTTAATCTTGTTAAACAAAAAGCTAAACCTAATAAAAAAGAGGTGTCAAAAGATGAAGCTGAAAAAATATTAAAACAATCTCAAAATCAAGATTTAAATCTGGAAAACGAGGTAAAAAAATATTCAAAGAAAAAAGTTGAAACAAAAAAAAAAGATGTAAAAAAAACTAGCACAAAATCCGTGACTAATTCAAAAAAAAGAAAAAAAGTTAGCAAAAAGTAATCTCAAGTTGTATAAGTAATACGAATCAATTTTATGAACAATAAATTGTCTGAACATATGAGTAGCTTGATACCAATGGTTGTCGAACAATCGAATAAAGGTGAAAGAGCTTACGATATTTACTCAAGATTATTGAAAGAAAGAATAATCTTTTTAACTGGTCAAATAAATGACAATGTTGCTTCGTTAGTAACTGCCCAACTTTTATTTTTAGAGGCTGAGGATCCTAAAAAAGAAATTTTTCTATATATTAACAGTCCAGGTGGACTTGTGACTGCTGGCTTGGGGATTTATGATACTATGCAATATGTTAAGCCAGATATTTCAACTTTATGTATTGGACAAGCAGCTTCTATGGGCTCCTTCTTGTTATCAGCTGGAACTAAAGGAAAGAGATACTCACTTCCAAATTCAAGAATCATGGTTCATCAACCATCTGCAGGTTTTCAAGGACAGGCAACTGACATAGAAATACACGCCAATGAAGTGCTGTCTTTAAAAAAAAGACTTAATGAAATTTACTCAAAACATACTGGTAAATCTGTTGATGAAATAAAATCTGCGTTAGAGAGAGATAATTTTATGACTGCAGATACAGCAAAATCTTTTGGTTTAATAGACTCTGTAGTAGAAAAGAGATCCTAAAGCACCAGATATAGCTCAAGTTCATCAAAAACTTGATTCTTACAAGTTACTTATATTAAAGTAGTTTAATCGATTCGTTTAAAATTTTATGAACACAAACAACAAAAATATTCTTTATTGCTCTTTCTGTGGCAAAAGCCAACATGAAGTTCGGAAACTTATTGCGGGTCCAACTGTATTTATATGTGATGAGTGTGTTGAATTGTGTATGGATATAATAAAAGAGGAAAGTAAGGAAACATTTGTTAAACACCAAGATGGATTACCTTCCCCAAAAGAAATCTGTTCAGTTTTAGATGATTATGTAATTGGGCAGTCTCATGCAAAAAAAGTTTTATCTGTAGCAGTACATAATCATTATAAAAGATTAAATTATGAAAATAAAACAAGTAAAAATGTTGAACTTGCAAAATCAAATATCCTTTTAGTTGGTCCAACTGGGTGTGGAAAAACTTTGTTAGCACAAACCCTTGCAAGAATTTTAGATGTTCCATTTACCATGGCAGATGCAACAACTTTAACTGAGGCAGGATATGTTGGTGAAGATGTAGAAAATATTATCTTAAAATTACTTCAAGCTGCAGATTATAATGTAGAAAAAGCTCAAAGAGGAATTGTTTACATTGACGAGGTTGATAAGATTAGCAGAAAATCTGAAAATCCATCAATTACAAGAGATGTATCTGGTGAAGGTGTTCAACAAGCTTTGTTAAAAATAATGGAAGGTACTATTGCAAGTGTTCCTCCACAAGGGGGACGAAAACATCCACAACAAGAATTTTTGCAAGTTGATACTACAAACATTTTATTTATATGTGGTGGTGCGTTTGCTGGTTTAGATAAGATAATCTCCCAGAGAGATAAAGGCACTTCAATTGGTTTCGGAGCAGACGTTAAAAATACTCAAGACAAAAAGACTGGTGAGTGGATGAAAAACTTAGAACCAGAGGATTTATTAAGGTATGGATTAATACCAGAATTTGTTGGAAGATTACCAATGATTGCAACTTTAGAAGATTTAGACGAAAAATCTTTAATTAAAATTCTTGAAGAGCCAAAAAACTCCTTAACCAAACAATATCAAGAATTATTTAAATTAGACGGTGCAAAACTGGTATTTAAAGATAATGCTCTCAAAGAGATTGCAATCAAGGCAATTAATAAGAAAACTGGCGCTAGAGGATTAAGGTCAATATTAGAAAATATACTTTTAAAAACAATGTATGACTTACCAAGTCAAGAAAATATTGAGGAAGTAATTGTAGATGCATCAGCAGTAAAAGGTCAATCTCAACCCATAATAGTCCATTCAAAAAAAGATACTAAGTCTAAAACTAAAACAACAGCGGCTTAATAACCATAATAACTCATAAAAAGGTATTGCAAAAACAATTTTAATATCCATATTCATCTTATGGATGTAAAAAGCTCATTACCATTATTACCACTTAGAGATATTGTTGTATTTCCTAGCATGGTGATACCTTTATTCGTTGGAAGAGACAAATCAATTTCTGCATTAAACGAGGTAATGAAAAAAGAGAAAAAAATTATATTAGTTACTCAAAAAAATTCTGAAATTGACGACCCAAAAAAAACAGACATATTTATGTACGGCTGTGAAGGTAGCATTCTTCAACTTTTGAAACTACCTGATGGAACTGTAAAAGTATTAGTTGAGGGTGTTAGAAGGGTAAAAATAGTTGACTTTAAGGACAATGAAAAATTTATAAGTTGTGACTATACGCCTTACAATGACATTATAGATGATAATGAAGATCTAAATCCTCTTGCTGTAACTGCAGTGAGACGAATGGAGAAATTATCAACTATTAACAAAAAAGTTTCTGGTGAAACACTCAGCACAATAAAACAATTAAAAGACCCTTCACAAATAGCTGATAACATTGCTTCACACATATCCGCAACAATCTCTGAAAAGCAACAAATTTTTGAAACTATTGATGTCAAAAAAAGATTAAATGCGATTATTAAAATAATGGAAAATGAGACAAGTATTATTGGAGTTGAAAAAAGAATTAGAGGAAGAGTTAAAACTCAAATGGAAAAAACTCAAAGAGAGTATTATTTAAATGAACAGTTAAAAGCGATACAAAAAGAATTAGGTGAGATTGAAGATGGTAAAGATGAAAATACAAGCTTAAACAAATCAATTCTTAAATCCAAAATGCCAAAAGATGTTGAGAAGAAGTGTCTTCAGGAATTAAAAAAATTAAAAAATATGAGTCCTATGTCAGCAGAAGCAACTGTTGTTAGAAATTACTTAGACTGGATGATTGACCTTCCGTGGCATAAAAAAAGTGACGTAGCAATAGACTTAAAAAAAGCTTTAGAAGTTCTAGATAAAGATCATTTCGGTTTAGAAAAAGTCAAAGAGAGAATTATTGAATTTTTAGCAGTACAAAAAAGAATGGAAAAAATAAAAGGTCCAATTCTTTGTTTAGTTGGTCCTCCAGGTGTAGGAAAAACATCTTTGGGTAAATCAATTGCTAAAGCAACGAACAGAGAGTTTGTGAGAATGTCAGTCGGTGGCATGAGAGATGAAGCAGAAATAAGAGGTCACAGAAGAACTTACATTGGTTCACTACCAGGTAAAATTATTCAAATGATGAAAAAAGCAGGAACAAAAAATCCACTTATTTTGTTAGATGAAATTGATAAAGTTGGAAATGATTATAGAGGTGATCCTTCGTCAGCTCTGCTAGAAGCTTTAGATCCAGAACAGAATACTACATTTAATGATCATTATCTTGAAGTTGATTATGATTTATCTGATGTAATGTTTGTAACAACAGCTAATACACTTAATATTTTGCCTCCATTGTTAGATAGAATGGAAGTAATAAGATTAGCAGGTTATACAGAAGACGAAAAAATCAACATTGCTAATAAATATCTTCTTCCAAAACAGATTAAAGACAAC
The DNA here is from genome assembly GCA_902609915.1 of uncultured Pelagibacteraceae bacterium. Classification (GTDB taxonomy): domain Bacteria; phylum Pseudomonadota; class Alphaproteobacteria; order Pelagibacterales; family Pelagibacteraceae; genus Pelagibacter. The sequence continues at coordinate 11,317 of CACLTO010000004.1, read as the reverse complement.
GGCGTAAAAGAAAAAGAGATGAATTTAAGTGATGATATTATTAAAGAAGTAATAAGAAGTTATACAAGGGAGTCTGGCGTAAGAAACCTTGAAAGAGAGATTTCGAAAATTGCTAGAAAAGTAGTCAAAAAGGTTGTCTCAGGAGAAAAAAAAGAAATAGATATTGATACAAAAAATTTATCAGATTTTTTAGGTGTACCCAAATTTAAATCTAGTGAATTAGAAACTGAAAGTAGAGTAGGTGTAGTTACAGGATTAGCTTGGACAGAATATGGTGGAGAGATTTTAAAAATAGAGACAGTAACAATGCCAGGTAAAGGTCGTATGCAAATAACAGGTAAGCTTGGTGATGTTATGCAAGAGTCTGTTAAAGCAGCAAAATCATTTGTAAGATCAAAATGTTTAGAATATGGAATAATTCCTCCACTATTTGAAAAAAAAGATTTTCACATTCATGTTCCTGAGGGAGCAACACCAAAAGATGGTCCATCAGCTGGAGTAGGTATGGTCACTTCTATAGTTTCGTCAATCACCAATATTCCTGTAAGAAAAGATGTTGCTATGACTGGTGAGGTCACTTTGACTGGTCAAGTATTACAAATTGGTGGTTTAAAGGAAAAATTATTAGCTGCTCATAGAGCGGGGATTAAAGAAGTCCTAATACCAAAGGAAAATGAAAAAGATCTTGTTGATATACCAAAAAAGATCATAGACGCTATTAAAATTACTCCGGTCGAGTTTGCTGATGAAGTTCTAAAAATCGCTTTAACTAAAGAGCTAAAAAAGACAGAGTGGGTTGAGGTTGATTTGTCTAAAAAAGATGACAAATCTCAAGCTAGTATTCAATAAGCATAGATTTCTTCTAATTTTTCTTTAATTATCTTTTTTTATCTAAGCTAATTTATTCACTAGAACTATATTCATATTTTAGGTAACCTATTTTAAATAAATAATAACTAGAGGGAAATAATATGAATAAATTAAGTAAAATAATCGTTGTATTGTTCTCATCTTTATTTTTAAGTTTTGCTGCAAATTCAGTAGAAGTAAAATTTGGACACGTAGGTAAACCAGGGTCTTTATTTTCTGCTTCTGTTGACGAATTTGCTAAACTTGCAAATAAAAGATTAGGAAACAAAGGTAAAGTAACTGTTTTTGGTTCATCGCAACTTGGAAAAGATAAACAAGGTATGCAAAAATTAAAACTAGGCACAGTTAATATGTGGTTACCTTCATCAGTAATGGCATCTATTCATGATGAGTTTGGTGTTTTTGATATGCCTTTTATTATTAAAGACAGAAAACACATGGCTAAAGTTGAAAAAAATGTTTTACCAGGAATGTTTAAAAATCTTGAGGATAAAACAGGATACAAAGTTATTGCTGTATGGGAAAATGGTTTTAGACATATAACAAATAATACTAGACCAATTAATACTCCAGGAGATTTAAAAGGAATTAAATTAAGAACTCCTAAATCAAAATGGAGAGTTAAAATGTTCCAATCGTATGGCGCAAACCCGACTCCAATGTCATTTTCTGAGGTTTTTACTGCTTTAAAAACTGGTACAATGGACGGACAAGAAAATCCATATGCTCAAATAGCTAGTGCTAAATTTCAAGAAGTTCAAAAATACTTATCAATTACAGGTCACGTTTATACTCCAGCTTATGTAACTGTTCATAAGGATCACTGGAATAAACTTCCTGCAGATGTTCAAGATATTTTAGAAAAAGCTGCTAAAGATACGCAAAAATTTGTGTACAAAGAAGCTGCTAAACTTGAAAAATCTTTATTAAAAGTAATTAAAGATGCAGGTGTCCAAGTTAATAATGCGGACAAAGGTGCTTTTATTGCAGCTAGTAAAGGGATCTATGATCAATTTGGATCAGAAGTTCCTACTGGTGGTGCTTTAGTTAAAAAAGTGTCATCTTTAGCAAAATAATAAAAATCAAATTATTTAAATCAGGCCCTCATTCTGAGGGCCTGAATATAATATGAAACTACAAAATTTTATAAACTCGTACGAAAAAATACTAAAATTAATACTGTTTATAATGATGGTGGCATTAGCAGTAACGGTTTTACTAGGAGTTACCTTTCGGTTTGCTGGTAGTGCATTAGTTTGGTACGATGAGGTCGCAGCTGTCCAACTTGCATGGATAACATATTATGGTTCAGCCTATGCAGCATTAAAAGGTTCTCATATAAGTGTACCAAGTATTTTTAAAGCGTTTCCACTATCCTTAAGAAAGATCTTTTTTGTAGTTTCCAAGATTGTAGTTTATGGTTTTTTGATATTATTAGCTTATTACGGATATTTAGTTTTAACTTTAATTACCGGTGAAACACTTGTCACATTGGAATGGGTTCCCCAAACATTTGTTCAATCAGTTATACCAATTGCATCATGTTTATTTATTTTATCTGAAACTTTAAGAATTCCAGATGATTACAAAAATTTAGTTCTTCAAAATACAGGTGAAGAGCAAACAGGGGATATCTAATGATAATTCTTACTATGTTTATGGTCTTATTGCTTCTTTTATCCATAAATGTGCCTATTGCTATCGGACTTGCGGTAACAACTATTATAGCAATGGTGATGAAGACAGGCACAAGTTTTCTAATCGATACTGCGATAGTAATGTTTGATGGTTCAATGAAGTTTCCATTAATTGCAATCCCACTATTTATTCTAGCAGGGTCTATTATGAATAGCGCTGGAATTTCAAGAAGGTTAATAGCTTTTGCATCTGCTCTTGTTGGATTTATTAAAGGTGGTTTGAGCATGATCAATATTGCAACCTCAATGTTTTTTGCAGAAATTTCTGGATCAGCTGTAGCAGATGTTGCTGCATTAGGTTCTATCTTAATTCCAGCAATGAAGAAAAAAGGATATCCAGGTGCGTTTGCTGCTGCTGTCACCTCATCCTCAGCATCTTTAGCAATTATTATTCCGCCATCAATACCAATGATTGTTTATGCAGTTATGTCACAAAGTTCAGTTGTTCAATTATTTGTAGCTGGAATTGTTCCAGGAGTAATTGGTGGTTTTTTTTTAATGTTAGCTGCTTATGTTACGGCAAGACGAAAAAACTTTCCTGTAGAGGAAACATTTAATATTCCAAATGTAAAAAAGACTGCAAAAGATGCAGCGTTAGCATTCTTGTTACCGGTAATTATTTTAGGAGGAATTTTTGGTGGTATTGTAACTGCTACAGAAGGAGCTGGCTTGGCAGTTGTTGCATCATTAGTAATTGGTTTTATATATAAAGAAATAGATTTTAAAAGATTATACGAGTCAGCAACTGAGGGAGCTATACAGACAGCATCAGTGATGTTATTGGTTGCAGCTTCAGTTTTATTGGGTGAATTTTTAACAATTGAGCAAATACCTCAGAAAGTTGCTGAGTCAATTATTGATTTTACAAATAATAAATATGCAGTTTTGGCAATATTGAATGTATTTTTATTGATAATAGGTTTTTTTTTGCATTCAGTGGCAGCAATCATTTTAACAGTCCCAATTGTTATGCCACTAGTTAATGCTGTAGGTATTGATCCAGTTCACTTTGGAATAATTGTAACTTTGAATTTAGCAATCGGACAACAAACACCCCCAGTAGCAAGTGTTCTAGTCACAGCTTGCTCTGTTGCCAAGGCAGATATTTGGGATGTTACAAGATCTAACATATCTTTTATATGTGTGTTGTTAATATTGTTACTTTTAGTAACATATGTCCCAGCTATACCAATGACTTTAGTTGAATATTTTTATAGGAGTTAGATGAGTAATTTAATCAAACTAAATAAAATAAGTGATTATTTATCAGAGGTAATTATTAATAGACCTGAAAAGTTAAATGCTATGACTAAACCCATGTGGATTAAATTGGGTAAGATTTTTAAAAAAATATCAAAAGAAAAAAATTTGAGATGTGTCATCATTCGAGGTGAAGGCGGTAAATCATTTTCACCTGGAAATGATATTGGTGAATTTAAAAAGGAAAGATCTTCATCGAAATTAGCTAAATCTTATGGAAAGTTTTTACATGGAACTTTAGGTGCAATTTTTAATTGTCCAATACCAACTATAGCAATGATTGAGGGAATTTGTGTAGGTGGTGGTTTAGAAATAGCTGCATGCTGTGATATTAGAATTTGTGGGAAAAGTTCTAGGTTTGGAATTCCAATTAAAAGACTTGGTTTAACTATGGCTGCAAAAGAATTAGAAGTACTTTTAAATGCAACCACTTATTCAACAGCTATGGAAATTTTGTTTGAGGGGAGGGTTTTTAGCGCCGAGGAAGCATTAGAAAAAAGATTAATTAATAGAGTTGTAAATGATGAGGATGTTAAAAAAGAAACATATAAATCAGCTGAACTTATATGTGAGGGAGCACCTAAAGTTACTAGATGGCATAAGCAATTCGCGAGAAATATTTTAAAAGAAGGTAAAGTAACTGAAAAAATAAATAATTTAGGTTACAAATGTTATGATACCAAGGATTTCAAAATTGGTTATCAGTCTTTCTTAAAAAAAACAAAGCCAAAATTTAAAAATAAATAAATATTAAATGGCATCATCATTAAAAGGCGTTCGGGTTTTAGAGATGGCCCAGATTATGGCAGGCCCAACATGTGGCCTTTTGTTAGCTGATCTTGGTGCAGAGGTTATAAAAATTGAAAAGACACCAGGAGGAGATGACACAAGAAATTTCCTTCCTCCTGATGTAAATGGCGTGTCAGCAGCTTATCTGATGATGAATAGAAATAAAAAAGGCATTGCCTTAAATTTAAAAGACAAGGAAGGAATTGAGATTTTTAAGACTATGGTTAAAAATTCTGATGTAGTTTTAGAAAATTTTAGAAAAGGAACCTTAGAAAAATTAGGTATCGGTTATGATGAAATATCTAAGATTAATCCTAAAATTATTTTATGTGAAATTTCTGGTTATGGTAGGACAGGACCTTACGCAGATAAAGGTGGATTTGATTTAGTTGCCCAAGGAATGAGTGGCTTAATGAGTATAACGGGTGAGGACAGAAATAAACCACCAATGAAAGTTGGTGCACCTCTCACAGATATTACTGCTGGATTACTTGCAGCGACTGGTATTTTAGCAGCTTTAATTCACAGAGATAAAACAGGTGAAGGTCAAAAAGTAGATACATCTTTATATGAGGCTGGAATTGTTCACACTTATTGGCAATCAGCTATTGCTGGTGCAACTGGTATATCTCCTGGTCCACTTGGATCTGCTCATCCTCTAACTGCTCCTTATCAGGCGTTTAAAACAAAGGATAAATGGATAACCGTGGGTGCCTCAAATCAAAATACATGGTTAATGTTATTAAAAGCAATTAATCGTGAAGATTTAAATGATAATAAAAAGTTTTCATCTAATGCAAGTAGAAAAAAGAATTTAATCGAGCTTGTAGAAATATTAAATGATGAGTTGATAAAAAAAACATCCGAGGAATGGTTAAAAATTTTTGATAAAAATGGTTTACCTTGCGGACCTATTAATTCAATAACAGATATGTTTAAAGATCCACAAACCATCGAAAGAGAGATGATTATTGAGGTAAATAATAAAAAGGCTGGCAGAAGCAAAGCTATTGGAATGCCAATTAAGTTTTCAAAAAGTAAAACTGAAAAATCTAAAGGTGCTCCAGGTTTAGGTGAGCATACAAGAGCAATAATGCAAAATTTTGGTTATGAAGATGAACAGATAGATGAATTTTATAGTAGAAAAATAATACTTTAATTTACGGTTTCAAAAATCTTAAATAATAATTCTGAAACATGTTTACCTTTCTTATCTGATAAATCAGAAATCTGATGTCTACAACTAGTACCATTTGCAACTATAAAATCATTTTCATTACTACCATTAATCGCAGGTATTAAAGAAAGATTAGCCATTTTTTTTGAAGTTTCATAAGTTTTACTATCATATCCAAAAGACCCTGCCATTCCACAACAGCTCGAGTCAATCATTTCATTGTTAATATTTAATTCAGATAAAAGATTTTTAAGTCCTTTCATTCTATCCTGAGATTTTTGATGACAATGTCCATGAATCAATACATTCTGACTAAATATATTTCGTTTTACATTTTTATCTTTTTTAATTTGTTCTAAAATAAATTCTTCAAGTAGATAGAATTTATTATTTATTTTATCCCTATTCTCTACACCTTTCAGTGATTGATACTCGTCACTAAAAGTCAGCAAACACGATGGTTCAATTCCCACAATCGGTAAATCGAAATAATTATTTCTAATTATATAATTATTAAATCTATTTAGTTCCTCAGCAGCTTTATCTAATTGACCATAAGAAATATATGTTCTGCCACAACAAAGAGGTCTTTTTAATTTATCATCGCCAAAACTTGGAATTATTGCTTGATAACCAAATTTATTTAACACTTTAATTGTGTAGACTAAATTTTCATTCTCAAAATTAATATTGAATGTATCAGCAAACAAAATAACTTTATTTTCTGAAATTTCCTGATTTTGATAAATATCCTTTAAAGCCTTTTGATTTTGAACCTCAGGTAGACCTCTTTCAGTTGCAAAACCAAATTTTTTAATAATACTAGATACAAGTGGATAATTTTTAATCTTATTAATTATTGGATTCACAATTTTATATAACCAAATCAGTCTTGGCATATCTGAGATAATTCTATCTTTTATTCTCATGCTAAATTTTTTGTAATAATGTGATAAAAATTCACTTTTCATTTTAGCCATATCAACAGACATTGGACATTCTCTCTGACAAGCTTTACAACTTACACAGAGCTCCATAGTTTCATACATCTCTTTTGATGCAAAAGATCCCTCAGGCAACTGATTAGACAGCGCCAGTCTAAGAGTATTTGCTCTTCCTCTAACTAAATCTTTTTCTTCTTTGGTCACTCTATATGAGGGGCACATCACACCTGAGTCTAATTTTCTACATGCACCATTATTATTACACATTTCAATAGCATCAGAAAATTGACCCCAATTGGACCAATCATAATGTGTGCTTATATTTTCTGTTTGATAATCTGATTTGTACCTCATCAATGATCTATCATTTGATTTAAAAGGCCTAACAATTTTACCTGGATTTAATAAGTTTTTATTATCAAACGTATCTTTAATTTCTTCAAATGCATTAGTAATATTTTTTCCAAACATCATTTCGTGGAATTCTGATCTAACTATCCCATCCCCATGTTCACCAGAATGAGAACCTTTGTAATCTTTAACCATTTCAAAAGCCTCTTCAGATATAAATCTCATATTTTTAATGTCCTGATCAGACTTCATGTTCAAAACTGGTCTCACGTGAAGTGTTCCTACCGATGCATGAGCATAAAACATTCCACTAGTATTATATTTTTTGAATATTTCATTTAATCTTGCTGTGTATTCTGCCAAGTGATCTAAGGATACTGCGCAATCCTCAATAAATGCTACTGGCTTTTTATCACCCTTCATTGACATTAAGATATTCAATCCAGCTTTTCTAATTTCAAAAACTTCTTTTTGTTCAGATAAGTCAGTAAAATAAGAAAATTGATTTTTCTTATTTTGATTTAAAACTAAATATTCAAGATCATTTATCTTTTTTTCATACACACTTTGATCTATATCTATAAATTCAACCATTAGAACTGCTTCTGGATTACCTTTAATATATTTTTTAATACCACCCGCGTACATTGGTATTTCTTTTGCTAAATTTAATAAATTTTGATCCATTAATTCAACACAAGTAGGTTTTAATTTTACGATTTCTTTCGTTAATTCCATTGCTTGGTGAAAATTATCAAAATAACAAACACCTAGAATTTTGTTTTTTGGGATTTCAGACAATCTTAATTTAATTTTATTAAAAAGTGACAATGTCCCTTCTGAACCAACTAAAAGATGAGATGAATTAAATCCTTTTGGGTTTATTAAGTCGATATTGTATCCACCAACTCTTCTTTGAGTAGTTGGCCAATTATCATCAATGTCTTTACTTACTTTTTGTCTTAAATGTAAAAACTTATCAATAATTTTATAAAAGCGATCTTGGTTATTAGTTGTTGTAAGATAATTTTTATTAATTTCATTAAATGTATGTAAAGAGCCATCATCTAATATAGCTTCAATTGCTAATACATTATGAACCATGTTTCCATAATACAAAGATCTTGATCCACATGAATTATTTGCTGACATACCTCCAATAGTTGCTCTACTACTTGTAGATACATCTACTGGAAACCATAGACCATAAGGTTTTAAAAATGAATTCAAATGATCCAGCACAACACCAGGCTGAACCCATATATATTTTTCCTCAACGTTAAGCTCTAAAATTTTATTTTGGTGCTTTGAATAATCAAGGACTACACTTTCACCCACAGTTTGACCACATTGTGAACTACCACCACCTCTAGCTAATAAAGGAATAGAATTTCTTTGAGAATAATCCATTATATTTAGAACATCATTTGTATCCTTTGGAAGAACCACCCCAAGAGGTTTAATTTGGTAAACTGATGCATCTGTACTATATCTTCCTCGCGAGAATTCATCGAACAAAGTTTTACCTTCAACTTTGTTACTAATTTCTTTGCCAATTTTTCGTATTTGTTCTGAATTAAACCGCATTAAACAAAATTAAAGGTTTATTTATTTTTGTAAACTAATTTACCAAACTTTTTTAACGCGGTTTCAGAAATTTCCAATCCCAAACCAGGATTTTCATTTAAATATATCCATCCATTAAGCATTTTATGTGGATTATTAAACAACTCTGCTTGAAGTGGATCTCTTTCATCATCGAATGACTCAACAATTCTTCCTGATGGTGATGATGCAACTAAAGGAGCGTGAATATAACAATCATGATGTGGAGCAATATCTAAACGATTTAACTCACATAAAGCAGATAGTTTTTTACCATTAGTGAAACCTCCAAACATAGTACAATCAAATTGTAAAATTTGGATTGCATTTTCTTCTACCATAGATCTACATCCATAAATTGTAATTTCACTTTCTCCACCAGATAAGGGGATTTTTGTTTGTTGTGATAAAAGTTTTAGATTTCTTCTATCATCTTCCCATCTTACTGGCTCTTCTATCCAAGTTGGATTAAATCTCTCAAATTCTTTTACTCCCTCAATAGCTGTCTTTAGGTCCCATGCTCTATTAACATCAATCATCAATTCTTTATCATTACCAATTTCTTGCCGAGTTATTTCTAATCTTTTTGAGTCTTCTTTAATACTTAATCCACCCACTTTAACTTTAAAACTCTGATGACCAATTTTAATTAATTTTTGTAATTCTTCCCTAAGTTCATTATCATCTTTACCATCTCTGTAATAAGCACATGTTACATAAACAGGAATTTTATTTCTATAACCACCAAAGAGTTTATATAATGGTATTTTGGATGCCTTTCCTATTAAATCCCAACAAGCAATATCCAAAGCTGCAGAAATTCTGATTAATGATTCTTTACTCCAACCTTTTTCGTTACTTATACGAGTATCTGTTAAGTTAAATATTTTTTCATATAACTTTTCTGGGCAAAAAGGATCTTCACCAATTATTAAATCTTGTAAACCATTCGAGAACGGTTTGATTATGGGTTTTATATCTGTGTAACTTGTGGCCAAACCAAAGCCTGAATTACCATCTTTATTTTTGATTTTAATTAATAGTTCGTTGGCGGTTGGTACTATAAAATGACTTACCCAATGTGGTTTAACTTCCTTAGGATTATTTAAAATATAAACTTCTAAGCTATCTATTAAATTACTACTTTTTGTCATACATAATAAGTTTGATTATATAATTTCTTTAGCATATACAGCAGAATGGCAATTTCAAATAATATAAGACCTGGTCGTCATTTTCTACAAATACCTGGACCAACAAACGTACCTGATAGAGTCTTAAGAGCTATGGACTATCCAACAATAGATCATAGAGGACCTGATTTTGCAGAATTAGGATTAAGAGTTTTAGATAGAATTAAATTAATTTTTAAAACTTCTGAACCTGTGATTATATTTCCAGCTTCTGGCACAGGTGCCTGGGAGGCAGCGATCGTAAATACTTTAAGCGCAGGAGATAAAATTTTGATGTTTGAAACAGGACACTTCTCAACTCTTTGGTGGGATATTGCTCAAAAATTTAAAATTGAAGTTGACTTTGTAAAAGGTGATTGGAGAACAGGTGTAGACCCTAATATTGTTGAACAAAAACTAAAAGAAGACAAAGAAAATAGAATAAAAGCAGTTTGTGCTGTTCATAATGAAACCTCAACTGGTGTTACAAGTAGAATTGGAGAAATTAGAAAAGCTATAGATAATGCAAAACATCCAGCTTTATTATTTGTTGACACAATATCATCGCTTGGATCAATTGATTATAGGCATGAAGAATGGAAAGTGGATGTAACAGTTGGTGGATCGCAAAAAGGTTTATTATTACCACCAGGGTTATCCTTTAATGCAATCAGTTCAAAAGCACTTTTAGCATATAATACATCTGAATTACCAAAATCATATTGGGACTGGGGACCGATGATAGAAAATAATAAAAAAGGTTATTTCCCATACACACCAGCTACAAATTTATTTTACGGATTAGATGAGGCAATAAATATGCTTATGGAGGAGGGATTAGATAATGTCTTTAAAAGACACAAAAGGTTTGCAGAAGCAACTAGAATTGCAGTCAATTCATGGGGATTGGAAATACTATGTAAAAATCCCGACGAGTATTCTGACTCATTAACAGCAGTTTTAGTTCCTGAAGGTCATGATGCAGATTCATTAAGAAAAATAATTTTAGATCATTATAATATGTCACTTGGAACCGGGTTAGCAAAAGTTGCTGGTAAAATTTTTAGAATTGGACACCTTGGTGATTTTAACGAACTTATGCTAGCAGGTACTTTGGCAGGAGTTGAAATGGGTTTAATGAAATCAAAGATACCATATCAAAAAGGTGGATTGCTAAAAGCTCTAGAATATCTTTGTTAATTATAAAAAGATTAAACATTAAAAAAATAATTTTTTAGCCACTTTTAACAAGTAATAGAACTTGACGTAATTATTCCAAAAGATATAAATCACTCTATTTTGGTTAAGGGCGGTTAGCTCAGTTGGTAGAGCATCTCGTTTACACCGAGGGGGTCAAAGGTTCGAGTCCTTTACTGCCCACCAAAATGAATCACTAGTGGGGGTGTAGCTCAGTTGGTTAGAGCGATCGCCTGTCACGCGATAGGTCGAGGG
>CACLTO010000003.1 GCA_902609915.1 uncultured Pelagibacteraceae bacterium | reverse complement strand
TTTCTTTAAATTAATACCTGGTTTTGTATCTAAATAAATTGTACTTAAAATTCCTCTAAACATAGGAATAATATGAGGTGTAAAAGTAAAATTAATTTCAGAGGAAGTATAATTTTCTAATTCTTGTTGAATTTCAGAATTATGTCTGTGAAATCCCACTCCGTAAGCACTTAAAGATTCATATAAATTTTTGTTTTCAAATTTTTTATGTACGCCTCTACCTGCTCCAGAATATCCTGATTTTGAGTCTATAATTATATTTTTTTGATTAATTACATTTTTTGTAATTAAAGGTATAAGTGGTAAAAGTATAGACGTTGGATAGCAACCTGGACATCCTATAATATTAAATTTCTTAACTAAATTTCCTGTAATTTCAGGCAAAGCATAAATACTTTTTTTTATATTATTCTTAGCTTTATGTTTTTGTTTATACCACCTTAAATAATCTTTACTGTTATTAAGTCTAAAATCTGCTGCTAAATCAATTAATGTATTATTATTTAGCAAGTCTTTTGAGATTTGTTGAGCTCCTCCATTAGGTAAGGCTGTAAATATAATGTCAACATAATTTAAAAATTTTTTATTATATTTGACAATTTCTGGTAATCTTTTTAATCTAGGTGTTTTATCAAAAAATGAAATTTTTTTTCCGACAGAAGAATTGCCACATAAATATTTAATATTAACTTTTTTATGTAAAGTTAATAATTTAATTAGTTGGATACCGATATATCCTGTTGATCCAGCGATTAATACATTAAGCTTACGCATTTTCATATTATAACAGTTAAAAGTTAAAAAAGAATTATCTTTTAGAGAATTGAAAGCTTCTTCTAGCCTTTTTACGTCCAGGTTTTTTTCTTTCCACTGATCTGGAGTCTCTTGTGGTTAATTTTTCAGTTTTTAGGGTAGATTTTAATTTTTCATCAAACATTACAAGAGCTTTTGATATGCCGTGAACTAAAGCCCCTGCTTGACCTGTTGGACCTCCACCTTTAACACTACATCTCACATCATACTCAGTAGATTGATTAATAAGTTCAAAAGGTCGTACTATTTGCATTTTATGGTTATCACTTGAAAAATAATCATTAAAAAGTTTGCCATTAACGTAAATCTTACCTGAGCCTTTTTTTACCCAAACTTTAGCTATTGAAGTTTTTCTTCTACCAGTAGCATATTTACTGTCTTTAAAATCTAATTTTAATTTTTGTATTTTTGAGGATGCTTGAGTATTTTCCATATTAATTTCTAGCAATATTTTTTGAATTCAACTTATTTAATTCTATAATTTTAGGATTTTGAGATGAATGAGGATGATCGTTTCCTACATAAATTTTTAATTTAGTTAGTTGCTTTTTCCCTAAAACTCCGCCAGGAAGCATTCTTTTAACTGCAAGTTTTAAAGCTTCACTTGGTTTTTTTTTATAAAGTTTCTCTGGTGTAGTTTCTTTTATTCCTCCAGGATAGCCTGTATGTCTATAGTATTTTTTATCTTGAAATTTTTTTCCAGTAAATTTTATTTGCTCTATATTTTTGACAACTACAAAATCTCCATCATCCATATGTGGTGTAAAAGTTGTTTTATTTTTTCCTCTGATAATTTTTGAGATGACAGTTGCTAGTCGACCTACAACAGCATTCTTAGCATCAATTTCATACCAATCAGACGATAATTGGTCTTTTTTAAGGAACTTTGTCATTGTGCCAGGATTAATACTATTAATAAGTTTAAAGTCAAATTGATATTTATATTGTTTTATGTTTTTTTTTTGTTATATTAACATTGCCGATTTAATCCTATTGCGGGCTGACAGCTAAAGAGGAAATATCTGACAGATTCGGTAGGCATTTGAACTATATTGTGCGCCTTACATTTAGTAAAAGCACTAAAAAAGGAGTAAAATGAAAAAGAAAAGAAATAATCCAGAAACCATTGGTTTGCATGGTGGTGAATATAGAAAAGATCCAACAACAAACGCTGTAACCGTACCCATTTATAGGACTACTGCCTATCAATTTGATAATACAGAACATGCAGCTAAACTTTTTAGATTAGAAGAGTTTGGAAATATTTATACAAGAATAATGAATCCAACTAACGACGTTTTGGAAAAAAGATTAGCTGAACTAGAAGGAGGCTTGGCTTGTCTTACAGTTTCATCTGGTCAAACAGCCTCAACATTTGCTGTTTTGAATGTAGCTCAAGCAGGAGATAATATTGTTAGCTCAACTGATTTATATGGGGGAACTGTTTCCCTTTTTACAAATACTTTAAGTAAGTTAGGCATTGAAATAAGATATGCTGATCCAGTTGATCCTTATAATTTTGAAAAACTTATTGATAAAAATACACGTGCCTTTTATGGTGAGACTTTACCTAATCCTTATTTAAGAGTTTTTCCGATAAAAGAAGTTTCAGATATTGGAAAAAAATATAATATACCTTTGATCATGGATAATACTGCTGCTCCAGTTATATGTAAGCCAATTGAACATGGAGCTGCTATTACAATTCATTCTCTTACAAAATATATTGGTGGTCATGGCACTGCGGTGGCGGGTAGTATAGTTGATGGAGGAAACTTTGATTGGACAGCTGATCCAAAAAGACAACCTTTATTTAATGAGCCAGATCCTAGTTATGGAGATGTTATATGGGGTAAAGCCGTACCAGAATTAACTGGTGCAAATATACCATTTGCTGTTAGAGCAAGAGTGTGTTTATTAAGAGATCTTGGTTCATCTTTAGCTCCTGATAATGCTTTTTCTATCATTCAAGGTCTGGAAACTTGTGCTTTAAGAATGAAACAACACTGCGAAAATGCTAGTAAAGTTGTTGATTTTTTATCTAAACATAAGGAAGTATCAAAAGTAATATATTCAACAAAACATGAAAAAAAAATATCTGATAGAGCTAGAAAATATTTAAGTGGTGGAAATGGTGCTATGGTAGGAATTGAACTCAAAGGTGGTATTGAGGCTGGCAAAAAATTTATTGAGTCTTTAAAAATGTTCTATCATGTTGCTAATATAGGTGATGCAAGAAGTCTGGCTACTCACCCAGCTAGCACTACACATAGTCAATTAAACAAAAAACAACTTGCTGCATCAGGTGTTACTCAAGGTTACGTAAGATTATGTATTGGTATTGAACACATAGATGATATTATTGGAGATTTGGATCAGGCTTTGAATAGATCAACAAAGGGGAAACTAAAAGCTGTTAGTTAACTCTTGAGTTTAAGTAGCAAAAATAAATACAAGAGCTAATTAAAAAAATTGAACTTATTTGGTGCAAAGATGCTATATAAATTTGTGCACCATTTAAAATTGTCAAAATACCTAAGATGATTTGTAAAACTATAAAGAAACCTAAATAGTTAATAGATTTGTATAAATCAATCATTTTATTTCTATAAATCTTATAAAAAATAATTAGATAAAATAGCCCAATAACGTAAGCTAAATTACGATGGATGAATTGCACTAAAGATGGATCACTTAAGGCTCCAATTTCGAATAAATTTTCCAAACTATTATCATTCGGAAAGTATGAATATCCCATTAAAGGCCAAGAATTATAAATTTTACCAGCATCCATTCCTGAAACAAAAGCGCCAACAGAAATTTGTACAAAAATCAAAATTAAAAAAGATAATGGAATGAACGAATTTAGTTTATGAGAAATTTTCTTTGTTTTAATTAATTTTAAATAATTCAAATAAATCAAAGATAAGATCAGAAATGCGATAAATAAATGTGCAGACAGTCTAAAATGACTTACATCTACTCTATCCACCAAACCACTACTAACCATATACCAACCTAAAAAACCCTGAAAACATATAAGAAAAAAAATAAAATATAGATTAATTAACTTAGTAATTTTTATTTTAAAAGAAAAATATATAAGTGGTAAGAGGTATCCAATGCCTATTAATCTGCCAAGAAAGCGATGAGCCCATTCCCACCAAAAAATTATTTTAAACTCCTGTAATGTCATATCAAAATTTTGTAATTTAAATTCAGGTATTCCTTTATAAAGATTAAAATATAATATCCATTCATTTTGACTTAAAGGTGGAAAAAAACCTGAAAATAATTCCCATTCTGTTATTGACAGTCCAGAGTCAGTAAGTCTTGTTAATCCGCCAACAATAATCATGATTGATACAATGAAAAACATGCTACTCAACCATGTTATCAGTTGGTTATTAATTCTTGTATTTGATGTGTACATATTCGGATAAATATAATAATTTTAAGATTATCCAAATATATAAATGTCGCCATTAAAAAAAAAAAAACTTGAAAAAATTAGATTAGAATTGGATAAATTGGACAATTCACTCATAAAAATAATAAAAAAAAGAACAAACCTTGTCAAAAAAGTTCTAAAGCTAAAAGACAAAAAAAATCAGATAATCGATAATAAAAGAATAAAAATAATCTTAAAAAATATTAGAAGAAAATCAATTTTAAACAAAGTTGACCCCAAAATTACTAATCGTATTTGGAAGAATATGATTTGGTCTTATATAGATTACGAAAAAAGAAATTTTAAAAAAAAATAGTTATTTACTATGCGGTGGGAGTTTTTTTTCTATAAAAAGTTCGTGTTTTTTTGTTTCTGGATTGTACTTACGAGCTGATAATTTCACTTTTGCCTTTTCACCACCAGCTGGTTTTTTTACATAGTAGAAAAAGGAGCTATCAGGTTTACCCTCTGGAACTAATCTTACCTTAATGTGCGTTTTTTTTGGCATTATTTATAAGTTTTTAAATTTTTTATAATTTTATTAATCCTAATTAATTTATTTTTTAAATTTTCAGCTTTTATAGAATTATTTGAAATTTCGTCAAGATTTAAAAGTTCTTTATTTCTACTATTATCTAAGATATTTTTAACACCATTTATTGTCATACCTTGATCTTTGAGAAGAAACTTAATTTTTTTTAAAACATTAATTGTCTTTTCATCATAATACCTTCTATTTGAATTAAAAATTTTTGGTTTTACTTGCTTAAATTGTTTTTCCCAAAAACGGATAGTATGAGTAGGTAAAGAACTATTTTTTTTGGATTTAAGATTGAGTATTTTGGTTACTTCCCCTATTGTCTTATAAGCAGTATCAAATTTATCAGTCATTTTTTGAATTAACAAATTCTTTAAATTCTCTAGATGGTTTAAATAACACTACATTTCTACTTGAAATGACTTTTGATTCTTTTGTTTTTGGATTCCTTCCAATACGAGATTTTTTTTGTCTTACTGTAAATGTTCCAAATTTGGATAATTTCAATTTTTTTTCATTTTTAATATTGTGAATTATTGTAGATAAAAAATCATTCATTAAGATTTCGGAAACTTGCTTTGAGAAACCTAATTGCATATAGATAATATTAATTAAGTCCTTTTTAGTTAAATTTAATCTCATTTTCCTAAATGTTTTTTTTAATTTTTTCTATTAAGTTCCCTTTAACAATTTTATTGCAGACATCTAATGAGTTTGAAAAACCAATAAAATCTGTTCCTCCATGACTTTTTACAACTGGTGAGTCCAATCCTAAAAATATTGCTCCATTATATAGTCTAGGATCAAGACGTTTTTTAAATTTATTAAGGTTCACATAATTTAAAGCTGCGGAAATCTTACCTAATATCGAATTAGTCATTGTTTTTTTTAATTCTTTGACTATAAAATTTGCTGTCCCTTCTGCAGTTTTTAACGCAATATTTCCTGTAAATCCGTCAGAAATTATTACATTAATGTCACCATCCATTATTTGATTTCCCTCTATGTAACCAGCAAAGTTGTAATTGATTGATTCTTTATTATTTAAAATCTTAAATGTTTCTTTAATAATTTCATTACCTTTTAGTTCCTCGGACCCAATATTTAATAAACCTATGTTTGGTTTTTCATTAGGATAAAGTGAGGTATATAAAGATGCACCCATAATCGAGAAATCAAATAAGTTTTTAGAACTACATTCAATATTAGCACCCAAATCCAAAACAACACTCATTCCATTTTTGTTTGGCCAAAGTGCTGACAAAGCCGGTTTATCAATATTTTCGATCATCTTTAAATTTAATTTAGCAATAACCAATAAGGCTCCTGTATTACCGGCAGAAATTACTATATCTGTGTCCTTTTTTTTTACACTCTCTATAGCAAGCCACATGCTCGTGTTCTTTCCTTTCTTTGCAGCTTCTAGTGGACTGTCTGAGCTAAGAACAAAATTTTCTGTGTGTATTATTTCATAAAAATTTCTATGAATATTTTTATCTATTATTTTCTCAATTTGCTCTTTTTCTCCAAATATTTTAAAAAAAGTATCTTTATTTTTTTTATGATTATGAATGATCCCGTCAATAATTTTTTTGGGTGAGTTGTCACCACCCATTGCATCAACTGCAATTTTAACAAAATTAGACATTTCTAATATTAGTAGATTTAATCCTTGGGGTCTATAACTTGACGGCCTTTATACATGCCTGTTTTTAAATCTAAGTGATGAGATAATCTATATTCACCAGTTTTTTTATCTTCAACAATGTTTTTTGACGAAAATTTCATATTTTGTGATCTTCTCATTCCAGTTCTTGAAGGTGTTTGTTTTCGTTTAGGTACAGCCATAATTAAGAGTTAATTACACTTTTTAAATAAGAATTTAAAGTTTTTTTTGATAAATTTTTAAAAAAATCCTGAAAATACTCTACTAGATCGTCAATATTATTAAAATTTTCTAGAAATTTGGATATTATATCTTTTTTTTCATTTAAAGTTAGATTTTCCCAGAAATGTATATCAGAAACAATAGCGTGAAATAAATTAATATAATCTTTCATTTTCTTATTGATAGATTGGTCACCATATCCAATTTCTCTAATACTTAATTCAAGTTGCCTAAAATTAAAGTCATAAATTTCTTGAAGTTTTTTTTCATTATCTTTGTTTTTAAAAACTTTTAAAAAAAAAGCAAAATGAAACAGAAATATCAATAATCGATCATTAAAAGTGTCTTGAATACTTAGTTTCTTGTAAAGTAATTTATTTGTAGTTAAATTTATTAAATTGTTATAAAGATAAATATAATTCATTTAATGAAAATTTTATTAATCATTTTAACAATTTTTTTAACCAGTTGTAAATTGAATAAAATTGTTAATCACCATGGAATACATAATCTGGAGATAAAAAGTAAAAAATTATTAATAGACAATTCAAATATAAACGATATTGATAAAATACTTGGTCCAGCTTCATCAACTAGTTATTTTGATAATAAAGTAATGGTTTTTTTAGAGAGAAAAACATCTAATTCGAAACTACATAAGTTGGGAAAAAAGAAACTAATTACTAATAATGTTTTATTGCTTGAAGTAGATGACAGAGGTATGCTGGTAAGTAAAAAATTTTTAAATAAAGATGATCTTAATAGGATTGATTTTTCAAAAAAGATTACTAACGTTGATGTAGGAAAGCAGTCTTTTATATATAAGACTCTATCCGGTGTAAGGTCGAAAATTAACGACCCACTTGGGAAAAAAAGAGGGTCATTAATTGGAAAATAACCTATCCAGCAATAACTGCTAATAATAATAATGCTACTATGTTTGTAATTTTAATCATAGGGTTTACTGCTGGACCGGCTGTATCTTTATAAGGATCTCCAACAGTATCACCAGTAACTGCAGCTTTATGTGCTTCTGATCCTTTACCACCATGATTTCCGTCTTCAATAAACTTTTTTGCATTATCCCATGCTCCACCACCAGCTGTCATTGATACGGCAACAAAAAGTCCGGTTATGATAACACCTAGTAACATAGCGCCCACAGATGCGAGAGCTGCTACTTGGCCGCCTATTGATAAAATTATAAAATATAAAACCACTGGTGATAGAACTGGTAACAATGATGGTATAATCATTTCTTTAATTGCAGCAACAGTTAATAAATCAACTAATTTTGCATAATCGGGTTTTTGTTTTCTCTTCATTATGCCTGGATATTTTTTGAATTGTCTTCTAACCTCGACTACAACAGCTCCACCTGCTCTACCAACAGCTTGCATGCCCATTGATCCAAATAAATAAGGTAACATTCCACCAATTAATAAACCAACAACAACATAAGGATTGGATAAATCAAAAGTAACTACAATGCCTTCTAGAGCAGAACCTGCTTCCTTAGAAAAATGTTTAATATCTTCAGTGTATGCAGCAAATAAAACTAGTGCACCTAAACCTGCAGATCCAATTGCATAACCTTTTGTTACAGCCTTTGTTGTGTTACCAACGGCATCTAATGCATCTGTAGTTTTTCTAACTTTTTTATCTAGATTAGACATTTCTGCTATACCACCTGCATTGTCTGTAACTGGACCATAAGCATCTAAAGCTACAACCATACCTGCTAATGCAAGCATAGTAGTTACTGCAATTGCAATACCAAATAAACCTGCAATAGAATTTGTGACTAAAATTCCCGCAACAATTATAAGCGCTGGAATAGCAGTAGCTTCCATTGATACCGCTAAACCCTGAATAACATTTGTTCCATGTCCAGTAGTTGAAGACAAAGCTACTGATTTGACAGGTCTATAACTTGTTCCTGTGTAATATTCAGTTATCCAAATTAATAATCCTGTAATTACAAGACCAATTACACCGCAGTAGTATAAATCTTTTCCATTAAAAGTTTTTTCATTGACTGTAAACTCACTAGTGAAACCAATAACATAATCAGTTACAGGCCATAATATCAATAACGATGCTATAGCTGAAACAATGAAACCTTTATATAAAGCATTCATAACGTTATTAGATTTTCCAAGTTTAACAAAAAAAGTACCGATGATTGATGTTATTAAACAAGCTGCTCCAATCGTAAGAGGATAAATCATCATGTTTAGATCACCAATAAAAAAAATTGAGGACAAAACCATTGTAGCAACAATTGTGACAGCATAAGTTTCAAATAAATCAGCAGCCATACCCGCACAATCACCCACATTATCCCCTACATTATCAGCGATTACCGCTGGATTTCTTGGATCATCTTCAGGTATTCCAGCCTCAACTTTACCAACTAAGTCAGCACCAACATCAGCTCCCTTAGTAAAAATTCCTCCCCCTAATCTTGCAAAGATTGAAATTAAGGATGCACCAAAACCTAGAGCAACAAGCGCGTTTACAATTTCTCTGTCTTCAATATTTAATCTTAATAACAAATAATAATAAACTGCAATTGATAATAGTGCTAATCCGGCAACCAACATACCAGTAACAGCACCCGATTTAAAAGCTATTGAAAGACCTTTCGCTAAACCTTTTTTTGAAGCCTCTGCAGTTCTAACATTGGCCTCAACTGAAACTAACATACCAACATATCCAGCAATTCCAGATAAAGCAGCACCGATTAAATAACCAAGTCCAACCAGAGGACTAAATGCAATACTAACAATAACTAATACAACTACTCCAACAATAGCAATGGTTTTATACTGTCTTGCTAAATATGCTTTTGCACCGATTTGAATTGCAGATGCTATATCTTGCATTTTTGAATTTCCAGTGCTCGAATTAAGAATATTTTTTCCAGTTAAAAATCCATAAACAATAGATAATAAACCAGCAGCAATTGTGTATAGTAAAATAGTTTCAACTGTTCCGTTCATATAAACCTTAGGTTATTGGTTGTTAATTTAAAGCCGGACAATACAAAAAAAGATAAAAAAGACAACGATTAACTTTCAAAATTGATGTGTATAAGCTTTATTAATAGCCTTTATTTGCTTACCTTTTGCATCAATTATCAAAGATTTTTTTTGACCAGATATTATTTTACCAATTTTTGTTATTTTAACTCCTAAATTTTTTGAGATCTTTTTAATGATTCTACTTTTATTTGAATTTGCTGTAAATAAAATTTGATAATCATCACCATTTGAAACAATGTTAATTTTTCTTAATTTGTTTTTATAAATTAACCGACTTAGATTTACAGATGTTGGTATTTTACTTTCATTTAATAAAAAAGAGAAATTTTGACGATTAATCATTTTCTCTAAATCTCCTATGAGACCATCGGAAATGTCAATTGATGTATTTGCAAATTTAAATAAATGATTAGTTAATTTAAGTTGTAATTGCGGATGATAATATTTATTTATAAAAAATCTGGAAATTTTTTTGTTTACAAGAATTTTTCTTTTTAAAATCTGAAGGCCGATAAAACTATCTCCTAAATTTCCTGTTACATAAATATCATCATTTATATGAGCCTTATTTCTATAAACTATTTTTTTAGAATAACCTAAAGAAGTGATGGTAAAACTTAATTTATTTGAAAATGTAGTGTCACCTCCACACAAATTAAGATTGTATCTTAGTTGTTCATTTTTAAGTGACTCTGAAATTTGTAACAAGTTTTTTTTAGAAAATGTTTTGCTGTTTCCAGATCCCGAAACGAAGTAAAATTTTGGTATTACACCCTTGCAAATCAAATCAGATATGGAAGATCTTAATATCTTTTTAATAACAAGACTAGGTGAATTAAAATTAACAAAATGGATACCATTAATGTATGTATCAATGGAAATTACTAAACCCTTCTTTTTATCAAAAAAAACATCGTCGTTAAGGTTAAGAGCAGCTTTATTTTTCTTAGAGATTTTAGAAAAGTAACTATTTATTAATTCAAATTCATGCATTATTTGATCTTAGTTTTTTTCCTAGATTATCTAATAAAGCGTTAAGATATTTAGTTTGTGAGTCTGCTAAAAAAAAGTTTGATGAATTTAAATATTCTTTGATAATAATATTTATAGATAAATTTGGCTTATACATAAACTCATAAGTTGCGGCTTTTAAAATTGTTTGTAGGATTTTATCTAATTTTTCAAAAGTAAAATCATCCCCAAGTTTACTATTTAATTCATATAAAATGAGGTCGTTTCTTTCAATAGTTCCATTCACTATATCTTTAATAAATTTTTTGAATCTATGTTTAGGGAAATCTAAGTCATTTTCTTCATTATAAAATCTACCATACAATTTTTGAATTATAATTACTCTTGGATTATTTTTTGGATTAAAGTGAGTTCTCATTTTAGTGACAAAATAGAGATGACAGCTTTTGCAGCCTCAGCGCCTTTTATTATTCTAGCTTTGGCTTGTGACATATTAAGACAAGTAATTATTCCATTACCAATAGGTTTTTTACTAGTAATCGACAAATCCATAATTGCATTTATTGATGCTTGAGAAATAAAATCAAAGTGTGGAGTTTTTCCTTTAATAACACATCCGAGCGCTAAAAAACCATCATATTTATTAATATTCTTTGAGATTACTACGGGGATTTCAAAAGCACCCGGAACCTCAATTATTCTTACCTTATTTGTTTTTGGAATTGATTTTATAGCACTATTAATCAAACCACTTGCGATATTTCTGTAATAATCTGCCGAAACAATAAGAATTTTTTTTTTCATTAAATTAATTCCTGTTTTTTAATTTTAATTCCGTATCCATCTAAACCAATAACTTTTTTAAGAGATCTGGTTATTAATATCATATTTTTAATATTTAGATCTTTAATTATTTGAGCACCAATACCATAATTTTTAATTGATTTATCACCTCCTTTTTTATCAAATTCTTTATTTTTATATTTCCTCAAAGTTTGTGTAACAGAACTTAAATTTGTGTCTTTAATAAATATTAAGACACAATTTTGATATTTTTTAAAATAATCAAGAGTTTTATTAAATGAATTAGGTAATTTTTGATTGATCAAATAATTTTGTACAATATTAGATGAGATTACTCTTACTCTTGGAGTAATACCTTTTTTAATCTTACCCTTTATAAGTGCAAAGTGTTCAGAGCCATCTAGTAAGTTTTCGTAAATTTTAATCTTATATTTTTGTTTTTTTACGTTAATTTGGCTTTGTTTTTTTAGTTTAACAAGTTTTTCTTTTTTTAGTCTATAAGCAATTAAATCCTCGATCTTACCAATTTTTAATTTGTGTTTTTTAGCAAAATTGAATAGATCTTGACCTCTAGCCATTGTCCCATCTTCATTCATAATTTCGCATATCACTGCTGAATTATTTTTTTTTGCCAATCTAGAAATATCTACAGAAGCCTCGGTATGACCTGCTCTCACAAGAACACCTCCATCTTTAGCTATTATTGGAAAAACGTGACCAGGAGAGACAATTTCATTTTTTTTAACATTTTTTTTTGACGCAATTTTAATTGTTTTCGCACGATCTTTAGCAGAAATACCTGTGGTAATGCCCTTCTTAGCCTCTATAGAAATTGTAAATGCAGTTTTATTTCTAGATTGATTAACAGGTGACATGAGAGGTAAATTTAATCTTTTTGCTTGTAGTGAGTCCAGAGCAAGACAAATTAGACCTCTTCCAAATTTAGCCATAAAGTTAATATTTTTTGAATTTGTATCTGATGATGAAATTACTAAATCACCTTCATTTTCTCTTTTTTCGTCATCAACTAATATGAACATCCCACCTTTTTTAGCTACGGATATAATACTTTCAATTGGTGCGAAATTATTTTTTATCATAAAAATAATTTCTAACGTATTTAGACAAGATATCTATCTCAATATTTACTAAACCGTATTTATTGATTCTAGATAAATTGGTCTCTTTATAAGTATGTGGAATTATCCAAATTTGAAAACCTTTTTTTGTTACTTTTGAAATTGTAAGTGATATTCCATTTACACAAATTGAGGCCTTTTCAATGAGATGCTCTCTCTCCTTTTTTGGTATCTCAAAATCAAAAATAAATGATTTATCAATTTTTTTTATACTTAACACTTTCGCAACTGTATCAACATGACCCTGACAAATATGTCCTGAAATTTTTGTTCCATACTTAAGTGGTAACTCTAAATTAATTATGTCATTTTTCTTTATATGTTTAAATTTAGAACGATTTATTGTTTCTTTTGAAAGATAAAATTCCATCAACTTTGATTTGTAAGTAATCAAAGTTAAACACACACCATCACAAGCTACTGATAATCCAATATCTTTTTTAGAAATTTTAAGATTACTTTTTACAAATATATTGACTCCTTTTGGTCTTTTGGCAATTTTTGTAATTATACCTTGATTATATATTATTCCATTAAACATATTAATTTTTATACAACGTTATTTTATTTTTTCCTAAATTTAGTTTTAAGTTAATCTTTTTTTTATATTTACGTCTTAACAAATTTAGACTATTAAAATTCAGATAATTAGATCTTTTTGAGAGTTTTTTATTACTTTCATATAGAAAAAATCTATTGAAAATTTTATTTCTCAACAGATATTTGGTTAATTCATCACCTCCCTCTATTAATAAATTTCTGCAATTCAATTTATAAAGTTTCTTTAGTAGAATTTTGATATCAAATCTTCCTTTATTATCAATTTTGGAAGATATTAAATTTATTCCTTTTTTTTTAAATTTTAAAATTTGCGATTTGTTTGCTTTATTGTAAAAAATAAATGTATTAGATTTGTTAGCACTATTTATTATAAAACTTTTTATATTTGTATTTAGTTTGTTATCTAAAATAATTCTTTTTGGAGAATACTTCTTTAAACCCTTTAATCTACAATTTAATTTAGGATTATCGTTATTTAAAGTTTTATATGAAATCATCAATGAGTCGCTTTTATATCTTAGTAGATGGGTAAATTTATCAGCCTTAATGTTTGTAATTTTCTTATCCAGTTTGCTATAAATTAGATTATTTTTCGAAACAGCTATTTTACCAGTAACATATGGCAATTTTTTCTTTCTATTAAAAAAATATGTTGAGTAAAAATTTTTAACCTTGTTTACCAGAAGCCCTTTTTTTACTTTAATTTTTTTAGATTTTAAAATCTTAAAACTTTTATTCTTAACTCTAACATCTATATCTTGAACTGAATAAATTACCTCTGAGATTTTAGATTTTATTATTAAATCTGTACAAGGTGGTGTCATACCATGATGACAGCATGGTTCCAAAGTCACGTACATTATTGATCCATTCAAATTTTCAGTAGAATTTTTAATTGCGTTAGATTCCGCATGAGGTCTTCCATTAAACGATGTTTGACCTATAGAAATAATTTTATCGTTTTTAACAATCACACATCCAACAGAAGGATTAGATCCAGTATGACCATAGCGAGATTTAGCCAATTTTAAGGCTATCTCCATATACAATTTATCTTTTGATGAAAATTTATCTTTTTTTGTAGACATCAAGCTTGTCCACGAATTGTACAAAATCTTTTTCTTCTCTAAAATTTCTGTAAACTGATGCAAATCTTACGTAAGCAACAGGATCTAATTCTTTTAAACCTTCCATTACCATTGTGCCAATTGTACTTGTTGAAATTTCACTTTGACCAAGTTCTTCTAAAGCTCTTGAAATTCGACTGATAAATTTTTCTGCTGTTTCTGTATCTATAGGTCTCTTTTTTAAAGATAAGTAAATAGATTTTGATAATTTATCTCTATCAAAAGTGGATTTTCTTCCATTCTTTTTTACTACCATTATTTCTCTAAACTGAACTCTTTCAAAAGTTGTAAAACGAGCACCACAAACACACAGTCTTCTTCTTCTAATTGCTGTACCATCTTCAGTAGGACGTGAATCAACAACGGAGGTTTCACCCTTTTTACAAATAGAACAAATCATTAACTAAAGATTCTTATATATCGGAAATGAAGAAGTTAAAGCAATAACTTCATTTCTAACTTCATCTTCTACTTTACTGTTGTCATCAGGGTTTTCTGATAATCCTTTAAGAGTTTTTGTAATCAATTCACCCACTTTCTTACATTCATTTAAACCAAAACCACGTGTTGTAATAGCTTGTGTTCCTAGTCTTATACCAGATGTTACCATTGGTTTTTCTGTATCAAAAGGAATACCATTTTTATTACATGTAATGTTAGCTCTTGATAAGCTTTCAGCAGCTAAGTTGCCTTTTACATTGTAAGGTCGTAAATCAACCAACATAAGATGCGTATCAGTACCATCAGAATAAATTTTAAAACCATTATTTTTTAAAGTTTCTGCTAAAATTTTTGCATTAGCTAAAACTGTTTTTATATAATCTTTAAACTCTGGCTGCAAAGCTTCAAGAAATCCCGCGGCTTTAGCTGCGATGATATGCATTAATGGTCCACCTTGATAACCAGGAAATACAGCTGTATTAAATTTTTTAGCAAGATCTTCGTGGTTAGTTAAAATTATTCCACCCCTCGCACTTCTGAAAACTTTATGGGTTGTTGAGGTAACAACATGAGCATGATCACAAGGATTAGGATAACCTTTACCAGCAACTAAACCTGAAAAATGTGCCATATCTACCATTAAATATGCACCAACTTTATCTGCAATTTCTCTAAATCTCTTAAAATCTATAACTCTTGAGTAAGCACTTCCACCAGCTATTATAAGTTTTGGTTTATGTTCTAATGCGAGTTTTTCAACATTATCATAATCTATAAGTTCAGATTTTTTATCAACATCATACCCTATCGGATTAAACCATTTTCCTGACATTGAAATTTTTAAACCATGAGTAATATGACCTCCTGAATTTAAACTCATTCCCATGAAAGTATCACCAGGTTTTAAAAGAGCCAAAAATACAGCACCATTTGCTTGTGCGCCTGAGTGTGGTTGAGAATTAGCAAACTTACAATTAAATAATTTTTTTAATCTATCATTAGCAAGACTTTCCGCAACATCAACGTGCTCACATCCATTATAGTAACGTTTACCAGGATAACCCTCTGCATATTTGTTAGTTAAGACAGAACCCTGAGCTTCTAATACGGCCTGTGAAACAATATTTTCTGATGCTATTAATTCAATATGTTGTTGTTGTCTTAATAACTCATCCTGAATTGCTTTATAAATTTCAGGATCTTTTACAGATAAACTATCCTCAAAGAAACTTTTGTAACTATCGTTCAAATAATTTTTTTCACTAGACATAATTATATCTTCTTTACTCTTTTTAGGTGTCTACCACCATCAAAATTTGTATTTAAAAAAATATTCACAAATTTCAAGGCATTTTTTTTACTAATTAGCCTAGCTCCTAATGTAATGATGTTTGCATCATTATGCAATCTGGATAATTTTGTTGATTTTGCATTAAAACATTGTGCTGCACGTATGTTTTTATGCTTATTTGCCGCAATATTCATTCCAGTTCCAGATCCACACACTAAAATACCAATATTATTCTTACTGACTTTTATTTTTCTAGCTAACTTATGTGCATAATCTGGATAATCAACCCTATCATCATTTTCAGGACCGAGATCCTCAAATTTTAACTTTTTCCTTTTGAGAGAAATTTTAATATCTTCCTTTAGTCTAAATCCAGCGTGATCTGATGAAATGAATATTTTTTTCAAATTAGTTAAATTTGTAATCTAAAACACATGCAACTAAATGTATCCTATTTTCTTCTCCACCATTGAATGCATTATGGTATTTAGTATTATTGGTTATCCAAACTGAGCCATCCGCAGGCATATGTTTTGCAACATTGTCGATGACCATTAAACAACCTGGGTTTGTGATTATAGGAATATGTAACCTTGGTTCTGGATCTCTATGCCAACTTAAAGTAGATCTTGGTTCTTTCAATAAAATTCTCATTCTTCCCAACTTGTATTTAGAAGATAAAACGTCAAACACATGCTTAAAGTATGTGTTTTCATAATCTTTAACAAATTCAGAGTAAGCTGACTCATCAATCATTACGTCTCTTGAAACTTCTTTTTCAGATTTATTAGGTTTCGTCCAATAAATTCCACGAACCTTGTTTCCTTTAATAGACTCAGGATCACCAGGTATTTGAGTTAGCGATATAGCACCAAAATGTGTAACTCCAGCATCTTCAAATTTTTTGATTTGAACTATTTGATTATAAGCTTCTTGAAGTTTAGAAATATCAAAACTTATCTCTTGTTTTTGAAAGTCACTAAAATCTAAAACTCTCTCTTCTTTTTTTATATTTAAGTCTATTACTTTTGTATTTTCTGCAGTCATCGCGGTTGTTTTGTACCTTTTTTATTATATATGTGTATATTACATTTGTCGCATTAATAAAATATAATTTAATTATGATTACAGGAAAATATCCCAGTTTAAGACTTAGAAGAAGTAGAAAAAACAGTTGGAGTAGACGACTTGTGGCAGAAAATAATTTAAGTGCAAGTGATTTTATACTTCCAATCTTCTTAATCGAGGGAAAAAATAAAATTCAACCAATTCAATCGATGCCTGATGTTTATAAATATACAATAGATAGAATAGGAAAAATTATAGATCGAGCGATTAATAACCAGATACCAATGGTTGCTCTATTTCCAAATTTATCAAAAAAATTAAAAGATCCTTTTGGTAATGAAGCTTTAAATGAAAATAATTTAGTTTGTAGAGCTATTAGATACATAAAAAAGAGATATAAAAATAAAATTGGAATTATGTGTGACGTTGCTCTAGATCCATACACAAATCACGGACACGATGGTATTTTAAATTCTGGATATGTTTTAAATGACGAAACTATAGATATTTTGATTGGTCAATCTCTGTTACAAGCTGAGATGGGTTGTGACGTGTTAGCACCATCAGATATGATGGATGGAAGAATTGGAAAAATTAGGAATGCTTTAGATAAAAAAAATTTTAAAAATGTTCAAATATTGTCTTACGCAGTAAAATATGCATCTAATTTTTATGGCCCTTTTAGAGATGCCGTTGGTTCTAAGATTTCTTTAAAAGGTGATAAAAAAACATATCAAATGGATTTTAAAAATAGTGATGAAGCCTTGAGAGAAGTGGCTTTAGACATTAGAGAAGGTGCAGATATGGTTATGGTAAAACCTGGTCTACCCTATTTAGACATTATAAGAACAATAAAAAATAATTTTAAAATTCCAGTCTTTGCGTATCAAGTTTCAGGAGAATACAGCATGTTAGCTAATGCAATTAACAAAAAAATAGTCAAAAAAGCAGCCATATTTGAAAATTTGATGAGTTTTAAAAGAGCAGGAGCTAATGCTATAGTTAGTTATTACGCTGATAGGTTAAATGATATTTTACCTTAATCACTTTAATGTGTTTATAAACTGAGTTCTGCTTACTGGATAATTTAAATTATTAGGTTTTAAAATAGTTTTTTCTAGAAAATCACTAACTAAATTTACACCTTTTAAAAGCGTATGAATATCAGTAACAACAATTTCTTTATCGATTAAAAAATTTGGTATGATCTTTTTTTCAATTTTGGATTTTACCACGTAAATAATTTTATCATCAACAAATTCCTTGGAAGCTAGATTGTCTAACTCTAAATCAAATCCTAAAGTTTTTAGAAATTCAAGTTCCCAAAAAATGAAATCTTTTAACCATAAATCCTTTGAAATTATAGAATAAAATTTTTCGATAAGATTAAATATCTTTATGTTAGCTTGGTTTTCTGCCGTCAATAAACGGATAAGGTTCATTGATGATGTTAAACAAGAGAGTTTTTGGTGATTTTCAAAATAAATAGGTGATAGAACTTTTTGAATTTCTAATTTTAAATAACCCATCTTAGTGTCTGACTTTGAATTAAAATTTATATGCAACTGATTTCCAATTTGAAGATAATTTCTAATTTTTTTCGAAGTTCCTCCAAAAACTAAACCTGATATTTTTCCGTGGTTTTTAGTGTAAAATTCTGAAATAATTGAATTTTCATTATATCTATTTTTTGATAATAAAAAGCCTGTATCGTTCCAAAACATTATATTGAGTTATTATCTAAACAAAGCAATGCAGCTTGTTGTTCTGCCTCTTTTTTAGAATTTCCCTTTCCATTATAAAATTTGGTATTTGGTAATTTAACAGCTACCTTGATCAAAGGTCTATGTCTCGGTCCAGTGTTTGATATAATCTTATAGGTAGGTAATCTTTTAAATTTTTTTAAAGAAAATTCTTGAAGTTTAGTTTTCGGATCGACTTGGGTTATGACGCTCTCTTTGATTTTGTCTTTCCATAAATCTAAAATTGTTTTTTCTGATATATTAAACCCTTTGTCCAAATAGATAGCTCCTATTAAAGCTTCACAGCTATCAGAAATCACTTTATCTTCTATCTTAATTGACTTATTTTTTGGATTAAAAACTAAAATATAATTTTGCAAATTTATATTTTTACCTATTTGCAAACATGTTTTTTTATTAACTAAAGAAGCAAACTTCTTGTCTAAAATTCCCTCTTTTTCGTCAGGGTATATCTCTAATAGTTTTTTAGCTATAACTAAGCCAAGAACTCTATCACCTAAAAATTCTATTTTTTCATTATTATTAACCTTGTTATAGCTTTTATGGGTAAGGCTTCTTATTAGTAAACTTTTACTCTTAAACTTAATATTAATTTTTTTTTCAAGTTTTAAATAATCTATTTTCATTAAATAATATTTTTAAAAAATCTATCAAAACGTATAGATTTGTTCCATCTCCAAAAAGTAAAGATGCTACCAATAGACCTATCGGAAGAAAAAAAAATGAATTGAGCTTTACCAACTATATTATCTTTATGCACATAACCTACACTTGTTAAAAATCTACTGTCTTTTGAGCAATCTCTATTATCTCCTAAAAAAAAATAGTGTTCATCTGGCACAGTAAAAACATCAGAATTTTTAAATGTAAAGTTCTTAAGGTATACAGTTTTATATATTTTTCCATTTGGTAATTTTTCTTCAAAAGTTGAAACGTCTATTTTACTGTCGCCACAATAAATTGTATCGCTTTTGGAAACACGTGACTTAAAAATTTCATTAGAATTGATATACAAGTTAGAGTCTATAAATTGAATTTTGTCACCAGGTAGACCAAGTAATCTTTTTATATAATCAGTTCTATTATCAGCAGGTGTTTTGAATACTATTACGTCACCTCTTTCAGGTTCACTAAAAAAAAATCTATTTTTAAATATAGGCGGGCTAAATGGGAAAGAATGTTTGCTATACCCATAAGAATACTTTGTAACAAAAAGCCTATCTCCTACAAGTAAATTTGGCTCCATGGAAGAAGACGGAATATAAAATGGTTGAATGATTAAAGACCTTATTATTAATGCAATAATTAATGCATATATAAGTGTTTTAAAGTTTTCTATAAAAAATTGTTTATTAAACATTTCTTGTTTGTATTATAGTGAAAGCTACTGAATAATCTTTTTCATCTGAAATTGAAAGAAACAAATCAAAATTTTTTACTTTAAAGTTTTTAAAAATTATATTTTTAGTCTTTTTGCTTAATCTAAAATATGGTTTTCCAAATTTATTATTTAAAATTTCAATATCTTTAAAATTCAAACCTTTTCTAAAACCAGTACCTATTGCCTTAGATAAAGATTCTTTTGCGGCGAATTTTTTTGAAAAATACATGGCTTTGTCTTTCAAAATTTTTGAATTATTTATTTCAACTGTAGTGAATAATCTTATAAGAAATTTTTTATTTTTGATTGATCTTTTAATCCTTTGAGTATTAATTATATCTACTCCAATACCTAATATTTTCATACTAATCTCTAATTAATTTTTTAAATTTTCTTATTACATATGCCAAACCATAAAAAATAGATTCACCAATTATAAAATGGCCAATGTTAAATTCTTTAATTTCTTTAATCTTTCTTAATATTTTTGTTGATTTATAATCTAAGCCATGTCCAGCATGAACTTCTATACCCATTTTAGTAGCTAATACTGAGCAATTTTTTATTTTTAAAAATTCTTTGGTAAAATTTCTTTTAGATTTGACTAAGTTTGAAAAATTTCCAGTATGAATTTCAATACAATCGGTCTTAATTTCTTTTGATAATTTAATATCCTTTATGTTGGGATTTATAAATAAACTTGTTCTAATTTTTTTATTTTTAAATAATGAAATTATCTTTTTAATTTTTTTTTTATTACGTTTAAGTTCTAAACCACCTTCGGTGGTTATTTCATTTCTATTTTCTGGAACAATACAGACAAACTTTGGCTTGATCTTCAATGCATTTTTAACAATATTATTATTTGTTGAGATTTCTAAATTTACAAAAAGATTATCTATTGAGCAAATTTTTTTTGCATCTTTATCGTTTATATGTCTTCTATCTTCTCTTAAATGAATAGTAATTGAGTTTGCGCCTTTTTTTTTTGCAAATAATGCAGCTTCAAAAGGATCAGGATGAAATTCACCCCTAGCATTTCTTATAGTTGCCACATGATCGATATTTACACCCAAACGTTTCACTTAATAAATCTACTTCCTGGTGTTGATATAGGAATTGACTTTAATTCCTCAGGTAATTTATTTGACTTATAAACTGGCACATTGATTTTTAAATGTGAGATTATTTTTTTTTTTATCTTGAGTGTTTTTTTTGAAGATCTATCTATAATAGAGGCAAAACCTACATGAGAAGCTTTTGATTTATTAATTAATTTTACACATTCAATACTTGATTTACCGGTTGTAATCACATCTTCAATGATTAATACTCGAGATCCTTTTTTAATCCTAAAACCTCTTCTTAAAATAAATTTACCTTTAACTCTTTCACAAAAGATTGTTTCTTTTTTTAAAATCTTACCGATTTCATATCCTATAATAATACCACCCATTGCTGGAGCCAGTATAAGATCGAATTTGTTAAAATTTTTTTTTATTTTAGCAGCTAATGATTTGCATATCTTTTCGGCTTTTGATGGAAAACTTAGAAGTTTAGCACATTGAATATATTTTGAGGAATGTAAACCAGAGGATAAAACAAAATGACCTTCTAATAATGCATTAGTCTTTCTTAAAATATCTAAGGATTTTTTGTGTGAAAGCATTTCTTTTATCTTCGTGTCTTATTATCTTAAATTTTATACCTTTTTGCTTAAGCTCTGCAATAAAATTAGTAAAATTTTTTAAATCTCTAATTATTAGTTGAAATTTAAAGTTAATGTAATCAGGTGTCTTTCCAGCCATAACTAAGTTAGAAATATTTAGCTTATGTTCTCCAATTAAAGAACTTACATTACCTAATTGACCAGGTTTATCAGGTAAAGAAATCCATAGTGTGGTGTTATATTTTTTAAGAGTTTCTTGTTTTTTTTCACCTCTATCATGCCAATATCTTCTTATAGCAGCTCTAGCTTTCCCTGTTTTTGTAGTTGGGATCCAGTGCAACGAAGGTGATTGATTTTTGGATGTAATAATTTTAATTCTATCACCGTTTCTTAAAATAGTTTGAAGGTCACTTTTATTACCATTTACCTCGCAACCAGTTGCTGTATCACCAATTTTTGTATGCACAGCATAAGCAAAATCAATTGCAGTAGCATCTTTAGGTAACTTAATCACAGAGCCTTTTGGAGTGAAGCAAAAGACATTTTCCTGAAACATTTGAAGCTTTGTATATTCATATGAATGCTCTGGATTTTCATTTTTTTCTATAATCTCGACTAAATCTTTCAACCAATCATACTCTTTCCAAGTTAATGAATTGAACTTTTCTGAGGATTTATATTGCCAGTGAGATGCAATACCTCTTTCAGCAAATTCATGCATTTGATTTGTTCTTATTTGAATTTCAACAGGTTTCTTATAAGAACCAATTACAGAAGTGTGAATTGATTTATATCCATTAATTTTTGCAGAGGAAATATAATCTTTAAACTTACCAGGTATACAATTATATTCTTTGTGAATAATTCCTAAAGATTTATAACACTCCTCTATATCATCAACAATAATTCTAAATCCTATAATGTCGGTAATTTGTTCTAATGAAACTCTTTTTTTTTGAACTTTTCTCCAAATTGAAAAAGGTGTTTTCTCCCTACCATATATTTTTGATTTAATATTATTAGAAATTAACAATTGATTAAATTCATTAGATATACTTTCAAAAATATCTTTTTTATCTGATTTAATTTCATCGAGTCTTTTTTGAATTAATAGTCTGGCTTCATTATTTAGGATTTCAAAAGATAAATCTTCAAGTTCATCTCTTATTCTGTGCATACCCATTCTATCTGCTAGAGGAGCATAAATTTCCATTGTTTCTTGAGCAATTCTTTTTTTTTTGTCTTCTTTTGTGATAGCCTTGATTGTTCTCATGTTATGAAGCCGATCTGCGATTTTAACTAATAAAACTCTAATGTCTTTCGATGTAGCTAAAATCAATTTTCTAAAATTTTCAGCTTTTGAATTAGATGAAGCAGTATTTTCAAACACAGAAATTTTTGTGACTCCATCTACTAAATCAGCAACTTCTAATCCAAATTCTCCTTTTATAGTTTCATATGTTGCGTAAGTGTCTTCAATTGTATCATGTAACAAACCTGTCGTTATTGTTGCACTATCTAATTTTAAATCGGTTAAAATATTAGCAACTTCTATAGGATGAACAGAATATGGATCTCCAGATGCTCTCTTTTGATTGATGTGGGCTTTCACAGCAAAGTCATAGGCTTTATTAAGTTTTTCTGGATTAAAAAACTTATTATATATTTTTACTTTATTTATTAATTCTTCAGAATTTAACATAGTTCACTATACCACTTATTTAAATTTGTTTAATAGATCTTATGTCACTATTTGGTAAAGAAGATATTAATTCTTTAATATTAACTTTTAGGGTTGGATGTTTCCAATCTTTATTGATTTCAAAGAGCGGTAAAAGAACAAAATTACGAGTATTCATTCTAGGATGAGGTAAAATCAAATCCCCAGTAGTTTTTTTATTTCTAAAATCTATTATGTCAATATCACATTCGCGAGGAGAGTTTTTTGGCGATTTCTTTCTACCTAATTTCCTCTCAATTTTCTTGCACTTTTTAAACAACTCTAAGGGATCAAAAGCAGTTTCAATTTCTAAAACTATGTTTAAAAATTTTGGATTATTTGGGTTAGGCCATGATAAACTTTCATAATAACTTGAGCACTTTAATATTCTAATATTATCGGTAATTAAACTAAACTTGGTCTTTTCAATATTTGTAAGTTTATTACCTAAATTTGAACCTATGCCCAGGTATATAGATTTAACTTGATCTTCTGACATATCTTGCTTTTTCTCTACTCCAGTCTCTATTCTTTTTTGTAGCTCTCTTATCATATTGTTTTTTTCCTTTAGCAACAGCAAGTTCAACTTTGGCTTTTCCTTTTTTAAAATACATTTTTGTTGGTATGATTGTTAACCCATCTCTTTGTATTTTGCCTATAAGCTTATTTATTTCCTTTTTATTTAACAAAAGTTTTCTGTTATCCAACGGTTTATGATTTGAGTAACTCGCTTGCTTGTATGATGCAATGTGAGAATTAATTAAAATTAATTCTCCATTTTTTTCGACAGCGTACGAGTCGGCAATATTAACTTTTCCTTCTCTAATAGATTTGATCTCAGAACCTTTAAGGACAATTCCAGCTTCTAATAAATCCTCAAAAAAATAATTAAAACTTGCTTTTCTATTTAGACAAATAATCTTTAAACCATTATTGGTTTTTCTATTCATTAAATTAAATTGGCTATTTCGATAGCTTTTTTGACAATTTCTTTAGTTGAATTTGTTACTTTTACTAATGGTAATCTTACATCATCATCACATAGTTTCATTAATTTTGCTGCATATTTAACTGGACTTGGATTGCTTTCAACAAACATTGCATGATGGACTGGTTGTAATATTTTATTCAGTCTTTCAGCTTCTTTAATTTCACTATCATTGTTTGATTTTGATAATCTTTGAAAGTCAGAGCAAAGTTTTGGAGCGATATTAGCCGTAACACTTATAGCCCCAACCCCACCTTTTTTATTAAATTCGAAAGCATTATCATCATTTCCAGTGAGTTGAATAAAATCTTTTCCTAATTTTTTAAGTGTTTTATCAACTCTAGTCAGATCTCCAGTAGCATCTTTAACACCAATAATGTTTTTTAATTCAAATAATCTTGCCATTGTTTCAACTGACATATCTATCACTGATCTTCCTGGGATATTATAAATAAGAATTGGAATTCCACATTTATCATTTATAGCTTTATAATGTTGATAAAGTCCTTCTTGAGTAGGCTTATTATAATAAGGAGTAACAATTAAAGCTCCGTTTGCTCCCATTTTTTCTGCATGAGCAGTTAATGAAATTGCTTCCTCAGTAGAATTTGAGCCGGTGCCAGCAAATACAGGTAATTTTCCATTGCTTTCCTTGACACATAAATCAATTACTCTTTCATGCTCATCATGGCTTAAAGTTGGGGACTCCCCAGTTGTTCCAGCAGGAACTAAGCCATTTGTACCATTTTTAATATGAAAATGAATTAACTTAATGTAGGTTTCATCATCAAGTTCATCATTTTTAAATGGGGTAATTAAAGCAACATTTGATCCTTTGAACATAAATACTTATAACATAGTTTGTGGATTCATATACTAAAAGATTATGCTAAAAAAATTCATATTTTTTATCAATCTATTTTTCTTCTCTAATATTACTATTTTTTTATCTGCAGAGATAATACCTCTAAAAAAACCACTACAGTCTCAAGAGGAAAAAGATCAAAAATTATTAATAGATGTAATGAAACCTCTACCAAAACCAGTAACCAAAAAAGTAGTAGAAAAAAATAAAAAAGAAATAAAGTTAAAAGCTAAGAAAGACTTGGGTATTATTCTACCTAAAAAGAAACCTTTAATTGCTGGGACTAAAAAAATTGATATAGCAAAAAAATCTAAATATTATAACAAAAAGGATTTTGAAATTGCAAAGAAGGCTATTTTAGAAATGAAACAAGTAAAATGGCCTAATGCACTTAAAACTTCAAAAAAAGCTAAGGATAAATCTATCTATAATTTCATACAATGGAGACACCTACTCACCAACGGAAATAAGGCCTCATATTATGATTATAAAACCTTTATAGATAAAAATAAAGATTATCCAAGATTGGGAAGAATAAAATATTTAGCAGAGCATAAACTTTCTACAGACATTATTTCACCAAAAAAGATTATAGATTGGTTTGGTGTTGATGAACCTTTGAGTGGTTTTGGAAAAATGATACTTGGAGAAAGTATAATTCTCAATGGTAATTTACAAAAAGGTATTTCCTATATTAAAGAAGGATGGATTACTGCAGAGCTAAATAAATCAGAATTAAGATTTTATAGAAAAAAATTTAAGAAGTATCTCGATGCTGATGATTATATTAAAAGAGCAGATTACTTGGCGTGGAATAATAAATATTGGGATCTAAAAAGATTATTAAGATATTTACCTAAAGATTACGAATTACTTTATACAGCAAGACAACTATTAATGAGTAAATCATACGGTGTTGATAATGCTATTTCAAAAGTTCCAGCTAAATTTAAAAATGATGCAGGTTTAAATTATGATAGGTTAAAATGGAGAAGAAAAAGAGGAAGAGTTGATAGTTCAGTTGAAATTTTAGTTAAAATAAAAAATACTAAAGATTATTTGGTTAGACCAGATAAATGGTGGGTTGAACGAGAAATAATTTCAAGATCGCTAATTTATAAAAAGAAATATGAATTAGCTTATAAAATTGCTAGTAATCATGCTTTGGATGAGGGACCTGAGTATGCAGCTGCAGAATGGATGAGTGGTTGGATAGCATTAAGTTTTTTAAATGATCCATTATTAGCAAAAGATCATTTTGAAAATTTTTATAGTAATGTTGGTTACCCTATAAGTACGTCAAGAGGAGCTTATTGGTTAGCTAAAAGTTATCAAAAACTTGGTAAAAATGAATTAGCTAATGAATGGTTCGGCAAAGCAGCTAATTATTTAACAACATATTATGGTCAATTAGCTTATATGGAGTTAAATCCTAATAAACCTTTTGAGCTTTCTAAAGATGTTGAGGTTTCAAAAGAATATAAAAATTACTTTTCTAAAAAAGAATTAGTTAAAATAATTTATCTTCTCGATGAACTTAATGAAGATAAATACACAAAACATATTTTAAGACATTTGGCTAATGATGATATAGGTAATGGCAGTGAAATATTAGCAGCTGAATTGGCCACGAGTATTGATAGATTTGATTTTGCTATTCAAATAGCCAAAATTGCATCTTATGAAAAAAGATTTCATAACAAATATAATTACCCTATCATAAGTACACCAAATTATATAAATGGAAGAAAAATTCCTGATACTTCATTTATACTGTCTATTATAAGACAGGAAAGTGAATTTGATTTAAGTGCTAACAGTCATGCAGGGGCAAAAGGTTTGATGCAACTTATGCCTTACACTGCAAAATTAGTTGCAAAACAAGCAAAGCTTCCTTATTCAAAATCTAGATTAACAAGGGATGCAGAATATAATATAAATTTAGGCTCTCATTATATAGCCGGTTTAATTCTGAATTATGATGGTGCTTATCCGTTTGCAATAGCTGCTTATAATGCTGGACCTAAAAGAGTGAAATATTGGAAAAAAATAAATAAAAATCCACAAAAGAACCAAATTGATTATGTAGATTGGATTGAATTAATCAAATTTAAGGAAACAAGAAATTATGTGCAAAGGGTATTGGAGAACTATAATGTATATCGTTATATCTTAGCTCAAAAGCCAGTTTCTATGATAAACTTTTTCCAGGATGATCCCTTGTATTAATAGTGGCGGAAGAGGAGGGATTCGAACCCTCGGTACAAGTTTCCTCGCACGGTCATTTAGCAAACGACTGGTTTCAGCCTCTCACCCACTCTTCCAATAAAATTGTCGCTTCTGATTGTATTGAATAATGAATATTTATAAAGTAATTATTCAATAATTATGAAAAATAAGTATTCAATATTTTCACTTATAAAGAATGCTTTCTCTTATCATGAGAATTGGGAGAAAGCTTGGAAAGATCCTGAGCCTAAAAAAGAGTATGAAGCTATAATAGTTGGTGGTGGAGGACATGGTCTAGCAACAGCCTATTATTTAGCAAAAAAACATAACATGAAGAATATTGCAGTTGTTGAAAAAGGTTGGATAGGAGGTGGAAATACTGGTCGGAATACTACAATAATAAGATCAAATTATTTATGGGACGAGAGCGCTGGTCTGTATGATCATGCTCTTAAAATTTGGGAAGATTTATCCCAAGAGTTAAATTATAATGTTATGTTTAGTCAAAGAGGTGTTGTGAATCTCGCTCATAATTTACAAGATGTAAGAGATTTAAAGAGAAGAACTCATGCAAATAGATTAAATGGCATTGATGCTGTGTATTTGAATACTGCAGAAGTCAAAAAATTTTGTCCTATTATAAACACTTCACAGGATATTCGTTACCCAGTTTTAGGTGGTACGCTTCAGCGAAGAGCAGGTACAGCACGACATGACGCTGTTGCTTGGGGGTACGCAAGAGGTGCTGATGAAATGGGTGTGGATATTATTCAAAATTGTGAAGTAAAAGGAATAAAAAGAAATGGTGATACTGTTGAGGGCATAGAAACAACTAAAGGATTTATTAAAGCCAAAAAAATTGGTGTTGTAGCTGCAGGTCACTCTAGTGTTATAGCAAATATGGCAGGATTAAAATTACCGCTAGAAAGCAAACCTCTTCAAGCTTTAGTATCTGAACCAGTTAAACCAATTATTGATACCGTTGTAATGTCAAATGCAGTTCATGCTTATGTAAGTCAATCTGATAAAGGAGAACTCGTTATTGGAGCTGGAACAGATGATTATATATCTTATTCCCAAAAAGGAAGTTATGATATTGTGGAAGGAACTTTAAATGCAATACTAGAATTGTATCCGATTTTCAGTAGAATGAGAATGCTACGTCAGTGGGGTGGAATTGTTGATATATGTCCTGATGCGAGTCCAATAATTAGTAAAACATCGATAAAAGGTTTGTATTTTAATTGTGGTTGGGGAACTGGAGGATTTAAAGCCACACCAGGCTCAGGGGATTTATTTGCTCACACAATTGCTAATGACGAACCTCACAAACTTAATGCTGCATTTAACTTGAATAGATTTGTAAGTGGTGATTTAGTCGATGAGCATGGAGCTGCTGCAGTTGCACACTAATGTTTTTAATTAATTGTCCTTTTTGCGGTGAAAGAGAACAAAGCGAATTTAAAGCTGGTGGTGAAGCCCATATAGAAAGACCAAAACAACCGACTGAATTAAGTGATGATGAATGGGCAGAGTTTTTATTTATGAGAAAAAATATAAAAGGAGTACAATTCGAAAGATGGAATCATGCTCATGGTTGTAGAAAATGGTTCAATATTGCTCGAGATACCTCAAATGACCAAATCAAAGCAGTTTATAAGATGGGTCAAAAACCACCTGTAAAATAAAACATGTCTAAAAATTTAAGATTTAAATCAAGTAAACAGGTAGATGAGACTTATCGAATTTCATTTAAATTTAACAACAAAACGTATTATGGTTATAAAGGTGATACTCTAGCATCAGCTCTTTTAGCTAACGATGTTCATCTTGTAGGAAGAAGTTTTAAATATCATAGACCTCGTGGAATTATGACCGCTGGTTCTGAGGAGCCTAACGCAATTATTCAGTTGCATGATAATACTTCAAGAACAGAACCAAACGTAAGGGCTACAGAAGTTGAGATTTATGAGGGTTTAGTTGCATCTAGTCAAAATTGTTGGCCAAGTGTAAATTTTGATATTGGCGGAATTAATAATATTCTATCCCCTGTTCTGCCAGCAGGTTTTTATTATAAAACTTTTATGTGGCCTAAAAGTTTTTGGGAAAAATATGAATACTTTATAAGAAAATCTGCAGGTTTAGGAAAGTCACCAAAAGAGGCTGATCCTGATATTTATGAGCATAAATACATTCACTGCGATGTTTTAATAATTGGGGCTGGTATATCAGGAATAATGGCAGCCAAATTGGCAGCTAAGAATGGTTTAAAAACTCTCTTAGTGGATGAAAAATCATTTTTAGGCGGATCAACAATCTATGATAACTCAGAATTTTCAAAAATTAATAATCAAATAACAAGTTCATGGCTAGAAAAAGAAATTAATGAAATATCCAAATTAGAGAATTTAGAAATTAAAACAAGAACTAGTATAGCAGCTTTTCATGGATATAATTTTTTGTTAGCTCGTGAAAATCTCACTGATCATTTACCAATTAATCAAAGGGAGAATAAAATTAGACAAAGACTATTAAAGATTAGAGCAAAAAAAGTTATTAGTGCTACTGGCGCAATAGAAAGACCTCTAATATTTGATAACAATGATCGCCCAGGAATTTTATTATCTTCTGCAATAAAAAAATACATCGATCTATATGGAGTAGCTTGTGGTGAAAATAATATTCTTTTTACCAATAACGACACTGCATACGAAACTGCTATGAGTCTTGTTCAACGAGGGATTAAAGTTAATGCGATCATTGATAATAGAGAGGAAATAAACTCAAAACTTTCTTATGAAATAGCGAAAAATAATATTAAAATTTTCAAAGGTTTCACAGTTGTTGATACTTATGGTTATAAAAGAATCAATGGATTAGCAATTATGGAGCTCTCCAAGGATGGCCAAAAAGTAATTGGTAAAAAAATAAAATTAAGTTGTGATTCTTTGGGTGTCTCAGGTGGATGGACACCAGCAGTTCACTTATTTACACAATCAGGAGGAAAATTAAAATTTAGAGAAGATGATCAAGTTTTTATTCCACACAAATATCCTTCAGATCAATTGAGTATTGGATCCTGTAATGGAGATTTAAGTTTAGAGGAAATTACAACAAACACTGTATTATCTGTCAAAAAATTTCTTAATATCAATAATACAGATTACAAAACTTTTGAAATCACTACTGGAATAAATAAATCAAAAAGAAATATCTGGTTGTTACCATCAGATAAAATATTAGGAAAAACCAAATCCTTTGTTGATTACCAAAATGATGCAACTGCTAAAGATATAAAATTAGCGCTAAGAGAAGGATTTAGATCAATAGAGCATGTAAAAAGATATACCACAACTGGCATGGGCACTGATCAAGGTAAACTAGGTAATATGCATGCTTTAGGAATTATCTCTGAAACTGCGGGGACTAAAATGGGTGAACACGGGACCACAACTTTTAGACCACCTTATACACCGCTTACCTTTGGAACTATAGTTGGAAGAAATGTAGGAAAGTTTTTTGATATAATTAGGCGTACACCTATTCATGATTGGCATGTTGCAAACAATGCTAAGTTCGAAAATGTGGGTCAGTGGAAAAGAGCTTGGTACTATCCTAAAGCAAATGAAAATATGCACCAAGCTGTACAAAGAGAGAGTAAAGCAGCTAGAGATTGTGCAGGTATACTAGATGCATCCACTTTAGGGAAAATTGATATTCAAGGAACTGACGCTTCAGAGTTTCTAAACCGTGTTTATACTAATGCTTGGTCAAAACTTGCTATCGGTAAATGTCGTTATGGTTTAATGCTCAATGAAGATGGCATGGTTTATGATGATGGAGTAACTACCAGGATAGGTGAAAATCGTTATATTATGACAACCACTACTGGCGGGGCTGCAAATGTATTAGGAAAACTTGAGGATTACCTTCAAACAGAGTGGCCTGAACTAGATGTTTATTTATCATCTGTAACTGATCATTATGCAACTATTAGTGTTTGCGGTCCTCATAGTAAAAAAATTGTATCTAAAGTTATTCCTGATTTAGATTTTTCTGATGAAAAATTTCCACATATGTCGTTTAAAAACACAAAAATCGGTCAGATTAAATGTAGAGTTATGAGAATTAGTTTCACAGGAGAACAAAGTTACGAAATTAATGTACAATCAAATTTTGGAAAATCTGTTTGGGAAAAGTGTATGGAGGCAGGTAAAGATTTTAACATTACTCCTTATGGGACAGAAACAATGCATTTATTGAGAGCTGAAAAAGGTTTTATAATAGTTGGACAAGATACAGATGCAACCATGACGCCAATAGATTTACAAATGGACTGGATAGTGAGTAAGAAAAAATATGACTTTATTGGGAAAAGATCATTATATAGATCAGACACAATTAAAGATGATAGAAAACAATTGGTTGGCTTACTTACTGAAAATCCAAAAGAAGTTTTAGAAGAAGGTGCACAGATAGTCGCTGATATTAAAAAATCACCTATTGAAATGTTAGGACATGTTACATCAAGTTACTATAGTCCAAATTTAAATAAATCTATTGCACTAGGAGTGGTCAAGGGTGGAAAAAAAATGCTTGGACAGAAGTTAATTATTCCAATGGAAAATAAAAATATAAATGTGACAGTAGCTGATCCTGTTTTTTTAGATAAAGAAGGTGAAAGATTAAATGCTGAATTATAATCAACCAATAAAAGATCAAAAATCATATCAAG
Organism: uncultured Pelagibacteraceae bacterium; assembly: GCA_902609915.1. GTDB lineage: Bacteria > Pseudomonadota > Alphaproteobacteria > Pelagibacterales > Pelagibacteraceae > Pelagibacter. The sequence goes on along the minus strand of CACLTO010000003.1, from coordinate 39,324 downwards.
GCTTACAAATCAGTGAAATAAATCCCATTATGAAATTAATAATAAGAGGAAAAAAAAGAGATTTCTTATCAGCTGTTGGGAAATCCTTAGAAATGGTCTTACCTACAAAAGCTAATACCTCTACTCAAAGTGAAAAATTGACAGCTTTATGGTTGAGTCCAGATGAATGGATGATTTTTTCAAACAATGCTCTTGAAGAAAAAACAAATACATACGATACAGAAACTCTTCTTAATAAAAATATATGCAATTTAAATTTAGGAGCTGTAACTGATGTTACAGATCAATATGTAAGAATTTCTTTAAAAGGAGATAAAATCTATGATTTATTTCAGACTGGATCACCTTTTAATTTTAATGAATTTAAACAAAAAATCGGATCTGTAACTCAAACAATTATTGCAAAAGTCGATGTTATTATTCACAATCAAAATCAAAATGAGGTTAATTTGTTTGTAAGGCGCTCTTTTTCTGAACATTTATTCTCTTGGATGGATGATAGTGCGTCAAGATTATAGTCTCAATTAGATCTCAAATAAGTTAAACAAAATCATGAAAAAAATATTATTGATAGCATTATTTGCTTTTTTACCCTTCTCATTAAACGCAGACTCTAATTTAGATAAAATTTTATCATCTGGAGTATTAAAAGTTGGAACTACTGGTGACTGGGATCCAATGACAGTTAAAGACCCTGCAACGAATAAATATAAAGGCTTTGATATAGATGTGATGAATGAACTTGCCAAAGACATGGGTGTTAAGGTTGAGTTTGTACCTGCAGAGTGGAAAACAATTGTATCTGGAATAACATCTGCAAGATATGACATTTCAACTAGTGTTACAAAAACACCAAAAAGAGCAGAGGTGGCTGGTTTCACAGATACATATTATAAATATGCTACTGTACCACTTGTTCTAAAAAAGAATTTAAAAAAATTTCCAACTTGGGATTCATTAAATAATTCAAAAGTAACTATTGCAACTACTCTTGGTACTTCTCAAGAAGAAAAGGCGAAAGAATTTTTTCCAAAATCAAAATTAAATTCAATCGAAGCACCTGCAAGAGACTTTCAAGAAGTATTAGCAGGAAGAGCGGATGGAAATATAACAAGTTCTACAGAGGCAAATAAACTGGTTATTAAATATCCTCAGTTAGCAATCGTTCCAGATGGTGGAAAAAATCCAGCATTTTTAGCAATGATGGTTCCTAAAGGTGATGATAAATGGAACGAGTATGTGAATAGCTGGATCAAGAAGAAAAAATCATCTGGCTTCTTTACTAAATTGTTATCTAAATACAATCTAAAAAGTTTATAATAAATTAGTATTTAATTTTTTATTCTTTATAACATAAGGAGTGAGAAATTTAGCTTTTTTACTTTTAGTCCTTCCTTTAACCTCATGTGGTAAAAGTGAATTAAACTGGTTGATATTATCTCCTCAAAACGTCGAGGGTTTAACAAATCTTAAATTTCTTTTAAGTGGTTTAACTACCACTATATATATTTCTATAATTTCGATTGTTATATCAATATTGATTGGTCTTTTAATTGCCATACCGTCTCTTTCAAAAAATAAATTCTTAACTTATCTTAATATTGGTTATGTAGAAATTGTTAGAGCAATTCCTTTATTAGTTTTAATCTTATGGATTTATTATGGACTACCAATAATGACAGGAATTAGTTTTAGTCCATTTGTTTCAGGTATTATAGCATTATCTATAAGCGAAAGTGCATTCCAAGCTGAGATTTTTAGAGCCGGAATAAATTCAATAAAAAAAGCTCAGTGGGAGGCTGGAAGTTCTTTAGGTTTGGGTTTTTTTAGAAAATTAAGACTAGTTATTTTGCCTCAAGCTGTGAAAAATATTTTACCAGCTATAGGTAACCAATTTGTATATGTACTTAAAATGTCATCGCTAGTATCAATCATTGGTATTGGTGATTTAACAAGAAAAGCTAATGAATTAGTTGTAACAACTTATAGGCCATTAGAAATATATACATTTCTGATTCTTGAATATTTGGTCCTAATATTGATTGTTTCTTATTTAGTAAGGAGGTTAGAAAAAAAATTACAAAAAGACTAATTTTTTCTTCTATAATCCCAAGGATACTCAAACGTCATTGACCACATACCTTTTTTATTTTTTTTTGCATAGTTTTCATCTTCAATAAATTTTGTTGAATATTTCCTGTAAGCAAAAGCAAATCCCTCCCTAACAAGATACCTGGATAGACTTTGATTATTTACAAAACATTCAGCTAAAATTCTTTTATATCGATCTACACCCTCATTTACACATTTTACTTTATTTTTACCTATCTTATTAATAAGTAGTTCTTTTGCCCGTATCCCACATTTAATTACTTCATTATTCTTATTACATATTTGTTTAATTTCAGGAGTATCTATGCCACTAAAACGAATTTTTTCTCCATTTAAATGAATAGTATCTCCATCAACAACCTTTACTTTGTTAGATTTGAAATCAAAAGAAGTGATTAAAAAAAATATTAGACAAATGCTAATAACTAAAAAGACTTTTATTTTGTTTGAAAACATTGTTCAAAAAATACCCAATAAACATAAGAACTGCAATTCCCATAAACCAATTTGTTACTAATATTGTGTAAAAAATATCCTCATAATCTCCTCCTCTAATATTAATTACATACCACAAACTTAAAAATGGAAGCGCTGTTAGTCTTAAAATACTTAAGTAAAGACTATATAGTGGTTTTTTAACTGCTTGGAACACTGCAGTGGTTATAAAAAATACAGGATAAATTGGACCAATTAATGCAGCAACTCTTAAATATATTGCACCGTGGTTTATAGCCTCTGAATTATCAGTAAATAATGAAACTAAGAATTCTGCACCCAAAAAAATTATTATTCCTGCACAAATCATAAAAGATGATCCAAAAAAAAGAGCCTTTTTATATAGTTCTCTTAATCTGTCGAAATTTTTTGCGCCAAAATTTTGTCCTCCAATAGATAGGACTGCAGTATTTAAACCAATTACTGGAAGTAAAAAAACTTGCTCAATTCGCAAAGCAGCACCGTAACCAGCAGTGGCTAAATCTCCAAATTTACCAATGAAATAAAGAATATTGAATATACCAACACCAATCAACAACATGCTAAACATTACAGGAATTGTCTGATAAAGAAGTTCTCCTAAAAGGTTAAACTTTGGTATAAAACATTCAGGCTGAAGATATTGCTTTAATTCACAACAATAAACTTTATACGCTAAGTATAGAAGACCTATAAACTGTGATACAACGGTTGCAATGGCAAGGCCTGCTATGCCAAAAGCTGGTACAAAACTATAACCAAAAATAAATAATGGATTTAAAATAATGTTTAAAAAGAAACTAAAAATTAAAACGTTTCTATAACTTTTGGTATCCCCTTGTGCATTTAAAGTTCCATTTAAAGAAATCTGAGTCAAAACTATTATTGTTCCATAAAAAATTACATCAAGATATTTTCTAGTTAAAATAATTCCCTCTTGATCTGATCCCATAAGAGAGAGTAGAAAATCTGAAACATTTAAACCAAAAAAAGTTACAAGAATAGACAAAAAGATTGCAAATATTATTGATTGGGCAACAAATAGTGATGCCTTCCTTTTATTCTTTGCACCTATATTATTTCCAATTAAAGTATTAGTTCCTGCCGTTAATCCAACTCCTATAGCAATAATAGTAAAGTAAATTGGAAAAGATTTTGCAATTGCTGCTATTGCTTCAGCAGATATTTTTCCTGCGAACCAAGTATCTACTAAATTGTAAAAAGTTTGAAATAATGAACCAACACTTGCTGGGATAGTAACTTTTCTAAGCAAAAACCATATTGGATCTTTAGTTAATTTGAAAGCTTGTGACAAGTAAATCCTTAATTAAATTCTTTTTGGAAATTATATTTTTTTCCTGATAGTTTTGCCTTATATATCTGACTTTGTCTCATTCTAAAACGAGATTTTTGAACTTTTGAGAGTTTATTAAAACAATTAGGGCAAGTTACGCCCTCCTCATATTTTTTAGATTTTTTATCCTTAACTGAAATTGGTTGCCTGCATCCACCACAAATTGAATATGTTCCTTGTTCTAGACCATGCTTTAAACTTACTCTGTTATCAAATACAAAACATTCACCTTTCCATAAACTATTTTTTTGTTTTACTTTCTTTAAATAATTGAGAATTCCACCCTTTAATTGATAAACATTCCTAAAACCCTTTTTCTCTAAATATACAGACGCTTTTTCACATCTTATTCCTCCAGTGCAAAACATAGCTATTGGTTGTTCTTTTTTTAACTTCTTTAAGTACCTAGGAAAATCTCTAAAGTTACCTATTTTCGGGTTTACTGATTTTTTAAAAGAACCAACTTTATGTTCAAAAGGTTTTCTTGCATCCAATAAAAGAGTTTTCTTATTTTTTATTAATTTATTCCATTCTGTTGGTTCTATATGACTATTCTTTTTTTTTAATTTATTCGTCATTTTTAGGTCCATCGGTACAACTTCTTTTTTGATTTTAATTTTTGGTTTATGAAAAGGTTGAAATTCACTTTTAGATTTATTGAAACTATCAAATTCTTTTATATCCAAGCTTTTTTTAATTTGAATAATTGCAGTTTTAATGTCCTTATTTAATCCAGATATAGATCCATTTAAGCCCTCTTTAGATATAATAATCGATCCATTTATGTTTTTATCTAACAAGAGATTATTCAAATTTATTTGGTTTTTTTTTAAATTATTTATTTTTTGAAATTTATAAAAACCAAATATAGTGAACATTAAAGCTTCCTACAAACTGTCATTCCATCACCAAAAGGGACCATGACCTTTTCAATTCTTTTATCCTTTGAGATAAAATCATTCAAATCTCTTATACTTTTTGTAAATTTGTCATTTATATCTTTATTAACAACTTCTCCATGCCATAATACATTATCAATTATCACTAAACCCTCTTTATTCAATAGATCTAACGAAATCTCGTAATATTTTTTATAATTCATTTTATCTGCATCAATAAAAACTAAATCAAATCTTTCATTTCTGATACTCATCAAAGTTTCCAATGCTGGTTTAATTGTAGTTTTAATCTTATGATCTTGATTAGCTTTTTTAAAAAATTTTTGAGCGACTTTGTTTGTTTCCTCATTTTTATCTAATGCAATTATGCTACCTTCATCAGGTAAAGCTAAAGCCATAGATAACGTACTTAAACCTGTAAAAGTTCCTATCTCTAGAACTTTTTTAATTTTAGAAACTTTAATAATCAAATGTAGAAATTGGCATTGAGAAATAGATATTTGCATTCTTTTTGTATCACCAAGTGATAAATTATAATCTATTATTTCTTTTTGAATTGGATGCAATTTCAGACCATTCCTTAGAATATAATCTTGTAGATTTTTTGTGATATTAAGGTCTGAACCCATAACCTTATAATTTTTTCTTTAGGATCTCATTGATTAATTGTGGATTAGCTTTGCCACCTGATGCTTTCATTGCTTGACCAACAAAAAAACCAAAAAGTTTTTCTTTACCTTGTTTATATTCAATAGCTTTTTCTCTATTGTCATCAATTATTTTATCAATTAAAACCTCTAATGCTTTTGGATCACTTTGTTGTTTTAATCCTTTTTCTTCAACAATTTTTTGTGGATCTTTATCTCCGTCAATCATTAATTCAAAAACGGTTTTCGCTATTTTTCCTGAAATGGTTCCATTCTTAATTAGATTAATCAATATGGCGAAGTTTCTAGCGCTCACTGGGCTTTGGGAAATTTCCAGATCTTTGCTATTTAAAACAGCAAATAGTTCACCAATAATCCAATTGACTGCTAACTTAATATCTTTGTTCTTACCCATTTTAGTTACAACTTCCTCAAAGTATTTTGCAGTATCGATATCAGATACTAGGATATTCGCCTCATAAGGAGACAATTTAAACTCTTCAATAAATCTTTTCTTTTTATCATCTGGTAATTCTGGGATTTCATTTTTAAGATCTTCAATAAATTTTTCCGAAACTTCCAAAGGTAATAGATCAGGGTCAGGAAAATATCTGTAATCATGAGCATCTTCTTTTGATCTCATTGACCTTGTCTCATTTTTCTTTGTATCAAAAAGTCTCGTTTCTTGATCAATAGTTTTACCCTCTTCAATCAAATCAACTTGTCTATTAGCTTCATATTCTATTGCCATCTGCATAAATTTAATTGAATTAACGTTTTTAATTTCACATCGCGTGCCAAATTCTTTTGAGCCTTTTGGTCTTACAGAAACGTTCACATCAGCTCTTAAAGAACCTTCTTGCATATTTCCATCACAAGTTCCTAGATACCTCATTATAGATCGTAATTTTTTGACGTAAGTATTAACCTCATCTGGGGATCTTAGATCAGGCTTGCTCACTATTTCCATTAAAGCTACCCCTGATCTGTTTAAATCCACAAAGGTATTTTGTGGGTCAAGATCATGAATACTTTTTCCAGCATCTTGTTCTAGATGTAATCTTTCTATACCAACTTCTTTTTGACCATTTGGCATATCCAAAATAACTTTGCCCTCACCTACTATTGGATCTTTAAATTGTGAAATTTGATACCCTTGAGGTAAATCAGCATAAAAATAATTTTTTCTATCAAATACTGAACGTTTATTAATTTTTGCATTAAGGCCAATACCAGTTTTAATTGCTTGTTTAACACAAAATTCATTAATTACTGGTAACATTCCTGGAAATGCAGCATCAACTAAACTAACCTGCGTATTAGGCTCCGCTCCAAATTTGGTTGAAGAAGTAGAAAATAATTTTGACTCTGATAAAACTTGAGCATGGACTTCTAAACCAATTACCACTTCATACTGATTGTCTTTTCGATTAATCAAATATTCTGAATTTTTTTTACTCATTTTATCCACCAATCAGTAATTTTGTTTTTAAAATTGATCTTTTCTTCCATAGCATAAGCTATATTCAATATATTTTGTTCATCAAAAGCTTTGCCTATAATTTGTAAACCCAAAGGATAACCATTTGAGTCATGTCCTGCAGGTATTGAGATGGCTGGAAGTCCAGCTAAGTTAACAGGAACAGTAAATATATCATTTAGATACATCGAGACTGGGTCGTTTGTTTTTTCACCTATTTTGAATGCTGAGCTCGGTGTTGAAGGAGTTAAAATTGCATCGACTTTTTTATATACGTCATCAAAATCATTTTTAATAAGTTTTCTAACTTTTTGAGCTTTAAGATAATATGCATCATAATACCCAGAAGACAAAACGTAAGTTCCAATCATAATTCTTCTTTGAACTTCAGCTCCAAAACCTTCAGATCTTGTTTTTTCATACATATCAATTAAATTTTCTCCTTTAGCTCTAAATCCATACTTAACACCGTCATATCTTGCTAAGTTTGATGATGCCTCTGCTGGAGCAACGATATAATATGTTGGTAAGGCATAACTTGTATTTGGTAGAGAAATATCAATTGTTTCAGCACCACAATCTTTAATATACTGAATGCCTTTTTGCCAAAGATCTTCAATTTCTTTTGGCATTCCATCAACTCTATATTCTTTTGGTATTCCAATTTTTTTTCCTTTTATATTATTTGTAAGTTCTTTACTGAAATGATTTCTTTTAAAGTCTATTGAAGTAGAGTCTTTAGGATCGTAGGAACTAATCACTTCATGTAATAAAGCACAATCTTTAACATTTTGTGCCATTGGTCCTGCTTGATCCAATGATGATGCAAAAGCAACTATCCCATATCTTGAGCAACTTCCATAAGTAGGTTTTAATCCTACAATTCCAGTGAAAGAAGCTGGTTGTCTAATTGATCCACCAGTATCAGTCCCAATTGTAATAGGAGTCAATTGTCCAGCTACTGCTGAAGCTGAACCACCAGATGATCCACCTGGAACTAAATTTTTATCAATAGGATTTTGTACATTACCAAAAAAACTTGTTTCATTTGATGAACCCATAGCAAACTCATCACAGTTTAACTTACCTAGAAGTATTGCACCTTCATTCCAGATATTTTCAGTTACGGTTGACTCATAAGTTGGTACAAAGTTATTCAAAATTTTACTACCAGCAGTTGTTTTAATATTTTTTGTACAAAATAAATCCTTAACTGCCATTGGAATACCAGGCAATTTTAAATCTAAATTAGGTTTTTGATCAAATTTTTTTGCTTTATCTATGGCTGATGTAAAATCATTTGTAATATATGCATTCAATTCCTCAGATTTTTCAGATCTATCAATAAATGCTTTGGTTACATCTGTTGAAGAAAGTTTTTTATTTTTTATATTTTCAACTAATTCAGTAAGAGATTGTTTTGTTATATCTGACATTATTCAATCACCTTGGGCACTACAAAATAATCCTCATTATCCTGAGGAGAATTTTTAATAATTTGTTCTCTTATATTTTTACTTTTTACTTCATCAGATCTTAATTTTAAGGTTGTTTCAGCAATAGAGGTTAATGGCTCTACATTATCCGTTTTTAATTCATTAAGTTTTTCAATGAAATCAAAAATAGAATTTAAATCACCAGCTAATTTTTCAGCTCTTTCCTCATCAACTGAAATTCTAGCTAATTTTGATATATGCTTTATTGTTTTAAGATCTATGCTCATATGCTATTTAGATATGACGCAAAGTATCACTTAAGTTTAAAATATACAATATGATCACTTTAGAGGAATTCAAAAAGAAACACTCAGATAAGTGTAGATTGATAGGTTTAGACCTGGGCTCTAAAAGAATTGGTGTGTCAATCTGTGATGAAAAACAACTAATAGCCACTCCGTTAAAAACAATAAATAGAAATTCGCTTAAGAATCTTATTGATGAACTAAGATTAATTATTAATGAAAATAATATAAAAGGAATCATTGTTGGAAATCCTTTGAATATGGATGGATCCTCAGGTAGGTCAGCTCAATCAGTAAAAGATACAACAGAAAATGTTGAAAAAAACTTAGACATTCCAATTTGTCTGTGGGATGAGAGACTTTCAACTGTTGGTGCTTTTAACCTATCTAGTCAATTAGATATTAATGTTAGTAAAAGGGAAAAAAAGATAGATGAAAACGCTGCTGCTTTTATATTACAAGGAGCTTTAGATTTTCTAAATAATTAATACTTGCTATTATAGAGGTTTATAGCTATAGAGTTGGTTTTAATGGCAATTAAAACAAACCAAGCTATTAAAATTTCACAAAAACATCTGTTAGGAATCCAAGATCTATCAATTAATGATGTCAATTTAATACTTGATGAAGCAAATTCATTTATAAAAGTAAATCAAAGTAAAGATAAGAAAGTTGATATTTTAAAAGGTAAAACTCAAATTAATTTATTTTTTGAGCCATCCACTAGAACTCAAAGCTCCTTCGAATTAGCTGGTAAAAGACTTGGAGCTGACGTTATGTCAATGAATATTAGTAACTCAGCAATTAAAAAAGGTGAAACATTGATAGATACGGCAATGACACTTAATGCAATGCATCCTGATATTATTGTAATTAGACATCAAGATTCTGGAGCATGTAATCTACTTTCACAAAAAGTAAACTGTGCAGTTCTTAATGCTGGTGATGGAAGAAGAGAACACCCTACCCAAGCTTTGTTGGATGCATTAACAATTATTACTCGTAAAAATAAAATTCAAGGATTAAAAATTGCAATCTGTGGAGATATACTTCATTCGAGAGTAGCAAGATCGAACATTTATTTACTTAGTATGTTAGGTGCAGAAGTAAATATCATTGCTCCAACAAATCTTATGCCTAAAGAAATCGAAAAATTTGGTGTTAACACTTTTACAGATATGAAAAAAGGATTGAAAGATTGTGATATTGTTATGATGTTAAGATTACAAAATGAAAGAATGACGAGTTCATTCCTTTCATCAAATAGAGAATATTATGAATATTACGGATTAACTCCTGATAAGTTAGAACATGCTAAATCTGATGCTTTAATTATGCACCCTGGTCCAATGAATAGAGGTATAGAAATTGATACAATTTTGGCTGATGATATTAATAAGAGTGTAATCAAAGAGCAGGTTGAATTAGGTGTCGCTGTAAGAATGGCTTGTCTAAAAATATTTTGTAATAAATGAAAAAGCAATATTTTATAAACGCTAACATAATCGACCCATACAACTCAATAAATGAAAATGGAGGCCTTATAATAAGTGAAGATGGAAAGATTGAAGCCGTTGGTAAAAAAGTAAATATAAATAATTTACCAAGTAGAGATAAACCAATTGATTTAAAGGGAAGGTATATTTTTCCCGGATTAATTGACATGAGAGTTTTTGTTGGTGAACCAGGGTATGAATATAAAGAAAATTTTAAAACATTAAGTAATGCAGCACTCTCTGGGGGTGTCACCTCAGTAGTAACAATGCCTAACACAGACCCAATAATTGACAACGTTTCTATAGTCGATTTTCTAAAAAGAAGAGGAAGAGATAAATCAAAAATAAATATTTTTCCATGTGCCTCCTTGACAAAGAATACTGAGGGTACAAATATGACTGAATTCGGTCTCTTACAGAGTAAAGGAATAATTGCATTCACAGATGGTGTTAAAACAATTCAAAATCCAAGATTGATGTCTAGGATAATGAATTCTGCTAAAGATTTGGGAAGTTTAATTATGCAGCACGCTGAAGATTATGAACTAGCAAAAAATGGTATGATTAACTCTGGGATAATTGCTTCTAAATTAGGTTTATCTGGTATACCTGAGATCGCTGAACGTATTTTAATAGAGAGAGATTTAACATTATTGGAAAAGGTTAAATGTAGATATCATATCTCTCAATTATCATCACAGAAATCTATTGAAGTAATTAAATTAAGAAAAGAAATTGTAAAATTTACATGTGGAGTATCTATTAATAACTTATCTTTAAATGAAAACGATATAGGAGATTTCAAAACATTTTTAAAATTGTCTCCACCATTAAGAAGAGAAGAGGATAGGCTAGCTTTAGTTCAAGGAATAAAAGATAATCTAATTGATGTAATAGTTTCAGATCACAAACCTGAGGATGAAGAGTCGAAAAGATTAACATTTGCTCAAGCAGCAACTGGAGCGTCAGGTATAGAAACTCTGTTATCTCTAAGTTTAGAATTATATCATAATGGGTCTCTCAAACTTGAGACTATAATCAAAGCATTGACATCAAACCCAGCTAAAATATTAAAGATAAACAAAGGGAATTTATCAATTGGTAACGATGCTGATTTTTGTATAGTAGATATAGATAAACCTTGGATTGTAAAGAAAGACAAACTTATTTCAAAATCAAAAAATACATCTATAGAAGATAAAAAACTACAAGGTAAAGTCACAAATACATTTGTAAACGGTAAAGAATTATTTAAGCTATAGTATGGACATTTTAATCATAGGCATAATTTCCTATTTAATGGGATCAATTCCATTTGGATTAATATTAACAAAATTGTTTTTAAAAAAAGATATTAGAGAAATTGGCTCTGGAAATATTGGGGCAACAAATGTGCTAAGATCTGGAAATAAAATTATTGGATACATAACGCTAATTCTTGATATTTTGAAAGCTGTTATTCCAGTTATTTTTGTTAAAATTTATTACACAGATTTCTTATACTTAGCTTCATTAAGTGCATTTCTCGGCCATGTGTTTCCTATATGGTTAAAATTTAAAGGAGGAAAAGGTGTTGCTACATATGTTGGCATTCTATTTGCTATAAACATTTATTTTGGAATAATTTTTTCTCTATGTTGGTTCGTAATTTTTGGTATTACAAGATTATCATCTTTATCTTCACTAATTGCTTCAATATCAATTCCTGTTTATTTGATCATCACAAATCGGTTTGATGAAATAATTTTTTTCATAATCATGTTTGTATTAATATTTTTTACTCACAGGGAAAATATTAAAAGATTGAAAAATAAAGAAGAAACTAAGACAAAAATTTATTAATTTGACTATCAAACTCTTTTAGGTAGTTTGTCATCTATGAACTTGGTTATTGTAGAAAGTCCAGCTAAAGCCAAAACTATCAATAAATATTTAGGTGATAATTATAAAGTATTAGCTAGTTATGGACATATAAGAGATTTACCATCTAAGAATGGTTCTGTAGATCCGGATCAAGATTTTAAGATGGAATGGGAGATCGATAGCTTTTCTAAAAAATATCTAAAAGAAATTACCGATGCAGCCAAATATTCTTCAAAAATAATATTAGCTACCGATCCTGATCGTGAAGGTGAAGCAATAGCTTGGCATGTAAAAGAATATCTAAAAGAAAAAAAACTTCTTAAAGATAAAGAAATAGAGAGAGTTGTGTTTAATGAAATTACAAAAAAAGCAGTAATACATGGTATTGAAAATCCAAGACAAATTGAACCACTTTTAGTTGATGCCTACATGGCAAGGCGAGCCTTAGATTACTTGGTTGGCTTTAATATTTCACCAATATTGTGGACAAAACTTCCAGGCTCGAAATCTGCAGGAAGAGTTCAATCAGTAGCTTTAAAATTGATTACAGAAAGAGAGCACGAAATTGAGTCGTTTAAGCCAGAGGAATTTTGGACTTTAAGTGTCAAATTTAAAGATGAAAAGAATCAGAATATCTTAGCGAGTATTAGTCAGCTTGATAACAATAAAATTGAAAAATTTTCTTTTAGAAATAAAGGTGAAATAAATAATGCTATATCAAGTATCAATCAAAAAAAATTTAGTATAACTGATATATCTAGTAAAGTTGTAAATCGTAATCCATCAGGACCATTTACTACATCTACTCTTCAACAAACAGCTTCAAGTCGATTAGGTTTTGGTGCATCAAGAACTATGCAAATTGCTCAAAAACTTTACCAAGGTGTCGAAATTGAGGGAGAAACTATAGGTTTGATAACATATATGAGAACAGATGGGACTAATTTATCAAAAGATGCTGTAGTGACATTTAGAGATTATATCAAAAAAGAAATTGGTAATGAATATTTACCTGAAAGTGCTTTAAATTACTCAGGTAAAAAAGCAAAAAATGCGCAAGAAGCTCATGAAGCAATAAGACCTACAGATGTTATCAGAACTCCCCTAAGTGTAAAAAAGTATCTGAGCACAGATCAAAATAAACTTTATGATTTAATATGGAGTAGAGCTTTATCTTCTCAAATGCAAACAGCTAAATTTGATAGAAATACTATTACTATAACATCAGATAACAATGACACAGTATGCAAAGCAAGTGGGTCAGTTCTAAAATTTGATGGATTTTTAAAGATATATAATAATCAAGGTAAGGATGATGATGAAAATATTCTACCTTCTGTATCTAAGGGATTGATAAATATTGAAACTTTAATAGATGAACAGCATTTTACACAACCTCCCCCAAGATATTCTGAAGCTAGCCTGGTAAAAAAACTTGAGGAGTTAGGAATTGGAAGACCATCTACTTATGCAAGTATAATCTCTACAATTGCTAACAGAGGTTATGCAGAAATATTAAATAAAAGGTTTTTTCCTACTGATAGAGGAAAACTTATTTCAGCCTTTCTTGAAAAATTATTCTCAAAATATGTAGATTATAACTTTACTGCTGGTTTAGAGGATCAATTAGATGAGATTACAACAGGTAAAGAAAGCTGGATAAAAGTTTTGGAGCTGTTTTGGAAAGACTTCAATAACAATGTTGCTGAAGTAAAGGAAAAAAGAACTAGAGAAGTCTTAGATCTTTTAAATGATAGTTTGGGGGATTTGGTTTTTGATAAAGATAATAATGGAAATATTGTAAGAAAATGTCAATTATGTAATTCAGGGACACTAAGCTTAAAAAATAGTTTTAGAGGTGGTGCATTTATTGGCTGTTCTAATTACCCTGAATGCAAATTTACAAGACCATTATCTAAAGCTAAGGCAGCTGCACAAGCACAGTTAGCTGAACCAAAATTTATTGGAAAACATGAGAACGGCAATGATATATATCTTAAAAATGGAAGATTCGGTCCATATCTGCAATATGAAAAACTTCTGGAGGATATAGAAATTGAAAAAACAACAAAGAAAAAAAAGAAAACAAAAAAACTTAAATCGGACGTAAATGAATTTTTAAAAAATGTCTCTATTCCAAAGGGTTTGGAACTAGATGTTATAGATTTAGAAAAAGCACAATTTTTATGCTCGCTACCAAAATCTTTGGGAATAAATCCTGATAATCAAAAAGAAATTACTTTGAATACTGGAAGGTTTGGTCCTTACCTAAAGTGTGAAAATAAATCTGCTCGAATAGAAAATATTGAGGAAATTTTCTCTATTGGTTTAAATAGAGCGATAACATTAATTGCTGAGGCTAAACCAGGGAGAATGTCTTCTTCAATGATCAAAGATTTAGGTGAACACCCTGAGGATAAAAAACCAGTTAGAATTATGAAGGGACAATACGGACCATATATCAAGTATAAATCTCTAAATGCGACAATCCCCGAAGAAAAGGATCCAACAGAACTCACAATGGAAGAGGCATTAATATTGATTGAGAAAAGAAAAGAATACGATAAAACAAAAAAGAAAAAATGAAAAAATTAATTTTTGTATCTATTATTTTTTTGTTTTGTTTTAATAGTTACTCTTTTTCTGGTGAATTAAATTGTAATAAATTTAAAAAATTTTCAGTAGATTATATGAAGTGTAAAGCTAACTTTATCAAAGATAAAACAATATCTGCTGGTAAAAATTTTATAGATGACACAAAGAATTATCAAAATAAAGAATGGTCTGATGAAAAAAGCAAACTAAATAATTTAAAAGAAAAAGTTACAGAAAAATGAATTACGAACAAAATTTAAAAAAACTTGGTTTAAAGTTACCTGAAGCTAAAGCACCAGTCGGTAATTATGTTGCAACTAAAATTTCTGGAAAAATGTTGTTTATATCTGGACAAATTTCAATTAATGAAAAAGGCGAATTGATCAAAGGAAAAGTTGGAAAAGATTTAGATGTTGAATCTGGATATAATGCAGCAAAAAGATGTGCTTTAAGTATTATTTCTCAAATAATGAACACTTGTAACAATGATCTTACAAAGATTAAATCTTGCATTAAACTGACAGGTTTTGTCAATTCTATTGATAATTTTGAGGATCAACCTAAAGTGATAAATGGTGCATCTGATTTAATCGTATCTGTTTTTGGAGATGCTGGAATGCATACAAGAGCAGCTGTAAGTGTTAATAGTCTTCCCTTAGGTGTTGCTGTTGAAGTTGATGCTATATTCGAGTTAAATTAAAATTTATCTTCCAATACTATAATATTTAAAACCTTGATTTTTAATTTTCACTGGAGAGTATATATTTCTCATATCATAAATAATAGATTTTTTACCTTTAACTAAATTCTTAAAATTGATTGACTTAAAATCATTCCATTCTGTATGAATTATTACAAGATCTGAGCCCTTTACAGACTCTTTAATATTATCAATGTAAGAAACATTTTTAACTTTTGAGAAGTCTTTTTTATGACCTGTTGGATCGAAATAATTTATCTTAGCACCCTTTTTTGATAGTGCTGGTATCATTCTTAAACTAGGAGAGTCTCTCATATCGTCTGTATTAGCTTTAAATGTGACACCTAAGAAAGTTATTTTTTTATTTTTAATTTTGTTATTCAACATTCTATAAACTTTATTAAGTAAAAAATTAGATCTATTTTCATTTGATTTTATGACTGATTTAATTAAAGAAAGATTTATTTTGAATTTATCTGCTGTAGAGGTTATAGCTTTTGTATCTTTTGGAAAACAAGACCCACCATAACCAGGCCCAGCTCTTAAAAACCGACTACCTATTCTTTTATCTAAACCCATCCCAATTGAAATATCTTCAACATTTATTCCTATTTTTTCACACAAATTTGCGATTTCATTAATGAATGTAATTTTTGTAGCCAAAAAAGCATTGGATGAATATTTAATTAATTCCGAAGCTCTTCTTGATGTATGAATATATTGAGCTCCTTTGGAAATTAAAGGCGCATACAAATTATTCATTATACGGTTAGATTTTTTATCATTAGATCCAACAACTATTCTATCAGGATAAGTGAAATCTCGAATAGCTTCACCTTCTCTTAAAAATTCTGGATTAGATACTACAGAAAATTTATTCTTATTATTTTTTTTTTTTGATAAAATTTTTTCAATTTCATCTCCTGTTGTTACAGGTACTGTTGACTTAGTGACTATTATTTTAAACTTATTGATAGATAAACTTATTTCTTTTGCTACTTTATAAATTTGACTTAAATCTGCACTACTACCTCCCTTTTTAGTGGGTGTTCCAACACAAATAAAAATGATATCCGAGTCTTGAATTGATTTTTTTAAATCTGAAGAAAATTTTAATCTTTTATTTTTATAATTCTTATTAACTAATTCAGTTAGTCCAGGTTCGTAAATCGGAATTCTTCCTTTAACGAGTAAATCAATTTTTTTTAGATCTTTATCAACACAAATTACATTATTACCTAAATCAGCAAAGCAAACACCGCTTACTAGACCTACATAACCTGTTCCTATCATACAAAGTTTCATGATTTTGATATTTCTAAATTTGATTTGATATAACCACTCATACTTCCACAATCTAAATATTTTCCAGTGAAATTATGAGCAATGAATCTTTCATTATTTTGTATCAAAGATTGTATTGCATCGGTAATATGAATTTCACCACCTTTGCCTGGCTTTTGATTTAACAATCTAGAGAATATTTTTTTTGGAAGAATATATCTTCCTATTACAGCTTTATTTGATGGTGCTTTAGAGATTGAAGGTTTTTCAATGACATCTTTAATAATGTAGTTTTTTTTATTTAATTTTTTTCCTAATTTATAAATTCCCCATCTAGACACAGTTTTTTTTGGAACATTAATACTTGCCATTACAGATGATTTATAACGCTTGTGTATATTAATCATTGACTTAGAACAATTTTTCTTAATTATTAGATCATCCGGTAATAACATTAGAAAATAATCATCGGTGATAAATTTTTTTGTTTTTAATACAGCATCACCTGTTCCCAAAGGTTTATTTTGATAAACAAATTTAATCATCTTTTTATACTTCAAAATTTTTTTATATTCTTTAATAACTCTAGGATCATTTTTTTTTTTTATTATCTTTTTATAGAAACTATCTTTATAAAAATAATCTTTAATCATTTGTTTTTTTTTTGAAATTATAAAGATTATTTTTTTTATACCAGCCTCTGCGCATTCATCTAAAATATATTCAATACCTGGTTTTCCATTAATTGGAAGTAGTTCTTTAGCAAATATGCTGGTTAAAGGTAATAACCTCGTTCCCAGTCCAGCTAACGGAATAATTGCTTGTTTAATCATTTAAATGTTTTACTTATTAAAATGTTTTATACAAATGAAAATTTTATTAAACAATATTGATTTAAATGAGGCATTATTTGACAAATCAAATATTGGATTTGTACCTACTATGGGTAGCCTTCATGATGGTCATATATCATTAATCAAAAAATCCTTAAAACTATCCAATAAAACCATTGTAAGTATATTTGTAAATCCTAAACAGTTTAATAACAATGATGATTACAAAAAATACCCTAGAAACGTAAAAAAAGATTTAAGAGTTTTAAAAAGTCTCAAAGTAGATTTTGTATATTTGCCTGGAGTTAAAGATATCTATAAGTCTGTAAATAAAATTAAAATTAAATTAAAAAAACAAGATAAAATACTTTGTGCTCAATATAGAAAGGGTCACTTTGAAGGGGTGATTGAAGTAATGACGCATTTAACAAAAATAATAAATCCATCAAAAATATTCATGGGTGAAAAAGATTTTCAACAATTATTATTAGTAAAGAGATATATTGAAAAAAATTTTAAATCAAAGATTATTTCTTGTAAAACGATAAGAGATAGAAATAAACTAGCTTTATCATCTAGGAATATTCTTTTAAAAAAAAATGATTTAAGCAAAGCAGGTAAAATAGCAAAGCATCTTATTATTTTTAAAAAAAGATTATTAAATAAGAAAAATTTAAAAAATTTAATTTTTATGAAAAAAAACGAACTCAAAAAAAAATATGATATTAAGATAGATTATCTTGAATTGAGAAATACAAAAAATCTTAGATTAACTAATAAAATTAAAAATGCTAAAATTTTTGTTGCTTATTATATTAATAAAGTAAGGCTTATAGATAACTATTAGTATTTACAAAAAGTAAGCCCCCACACCTAAGAAGGATACGAACCCAATAACATCTGTTATAGTTGTAACAAAAACACTTGAAGCTATCGCTGGATCTATATTCATTTTCTTTAGTGTAACAGGCACCAATATCCCAAACAAACCTGCAACGATCATTGTCAAAATCATTGAAATAGAAATTATTAAAGAAAGTTGGATATCTTGAAACCATAACTGAACAATAACAGAACTTATAATTGCAAAAATAATTCCATTTAAAATACCAATATTAAATTCTTTAAAAATATTCTGATTAAAATTATTTTTCGTTAAATCATTAGTCGCAAGAGTTCTAACAGTTACAGCTAATGTTTGCATTCCAGCGTTACCACCCATTGAAGCTACTATTGGCATCAGAAAAGCTAGAACAACCATTTGTTCAATTGTTGCACCAAATAAACTTATACAATATGTAGCTAAAAATGCAGTGAAAAGATTTAATAATAACCAGTTAAATCGTCTTTTGGTTTTAGTTATCACTCCGTCTGTAATTTCTTCATCACCTACACCTGCTAATCTAAGTGCATCTTCCTCAGCCTCTTCTTTTAAAACAGTCAAAACATCATCTGAAGTGATCATTCCCACTAATTTATTATTTTTATCAACAACACACGCTGAATTTAAATTATAGTTTTCAAATGAATTACCAACTTCTTCTCGATCCATATCTACAGGAACTAAAAAAATAGAATCATCCATAATTGATGACATCTTTGTTTCCCTTGGTGTTCTTAGAACTTTAGATGATGGTACAGCACCAATAGGTTTAAAATTCTCATCTACAATATAAATTTCTAAAAATTGTTCTGGTAAATCTTTATTTTCTCTTAAATAATCAATAGTTTGACCGACAGACCAGTTACTTGGTATTGCAGTAAATTCTCTCTGCATTATTCTAGCTGCACTATCCTCAGGATAACTAAGACCTTCCAACAAAGCAAAACGATCTTTAGGTGGTAATAAACTTAAAATAGAATTTTTATTTTTTTCATCTACATTTTCAAGAATGGCTATAGCATCGTCAGACTCCAAGTTTTTCAATATTCTAACTATTGCATCAGAGGAAAGATATTTTATGATTTCAATTTGAACTGACTCATTTAATTCAATAAAAACTTCAGGATCTATTTTGAAATTATTAAGTTTAATTAAATTTTCTCTATCATTTTGGCCCAAGTGTTCTATGATATCAGCTGCATCAGCAGGGTGCATTTCTTTAAAAGAATTTGTGATAAAAGTTGCGTCATTATTTGAAATTTTATCAGTGACTACTTTTATGTACTCTTTGTTAAATTCAAAATTGACTTTTTTATCTTTGATTTTTTTAATTAAAGTCATAAATTTTCCTATTATTTAGGTCGATCTTTTAATACATAATCAAGAGATTACAATTTTTAAATGAGTATAGAAATTAAAAAGTCTGAAAAACCTGTCATTTATGAGGATGCTAAAAAAATGATGGAAGAAAGATTGTTGAATGTGGATCTAAATAAATCGAATGAATTAATTTGGACTTTAGAACATCCAGACATTTATACAGCTGGGACAAGCTATAATGAAAGTGATATTTTAGATAAATCTATTAAGATTTTAGAAACGAATAGAGGTGGTAAAATTACTTATCATGGACCAGGTCAACTAATTTGTTATTTTGTAATAGATCTAAAAAAAAGAAAAAAAGATATTAGAAATTTTATTTCAATTATAGAAAAAACAATAATAGATACTTTGAAATTTTATAATATAAAAACTTTTTCAGATAAAGAAAATATTGGAATATGGTACAAAGATAACGAAAAAATAAAAAAAGTAGCTGCAATTGGAGTTAGAATTAGTAAATGGATAGCTTATCATGGTTTTTCAATTAATATTAATAACAATTTAGATAAATACAAAGCTATAATTCCATGTGGTATTAAAGATAAAGGAATAACAAATCTGAAACAAATCAAAGATCAAGATTATAAAGAATTAGAGAAAAAACTGGTGGAAGCATTTATTTCAAATTTGAATAAGTAAGTCTTTTTGTTTTTAATAATTTTTTAAAATAATCTGGAAGTAAAGCTTTATAAGTAAATTTTTTATCCTTGATTATAAATTTTATTTCATATGCATGTAGCATTAATTCTTTATTAATTCCTATTGATTTGGTGAAAGATTTATATTTATTATCTCCATAAATTGAATGACCAATATTGAAAAGTTGTTTTCTTAACTGATGTTTTCTTCCAGTAATAGGTTTCATTTCAACAAGACTAGTATTCGAATTTTTATCAATAACTTTATAAATAGTTTTTGCTTTTTCAAGAATTTTTTTTCCGTTATCATAACGTACTAAATCATCATTCCATTCTCCTGAATTTTTTTCAAGCTCGCCATGACATATAGCAAGATAAGTTTTATGGACTTTTCTCAATCTAAATAATGATGTTAATAATTGCGCTGTTTCTCTATTTTTAGCCATTAAAAAAACACCAGATGTATCTTTGTCTAATCTGTGAACAGAAAAAGGTTTTGAATCTGAAAAAATTTCACTTTTTTTGAATATATCAATTAAGTTTTTTTTTGATTTAGTTCCACCCTGAACAGAAATACCTGCACTCTTATTTAGAACGATAAAATTTTCATTATTATCAATTATTAAATCTTCATTTGCTTTAATTATTTGATTAGAAGGATTAAAACTTATTTTTTTTTGTATAATTCTCTCTTCAAATTTAAAATCATGTAAATCAATTTTATCATTTAGTTGAATTTTATATGAACTTTTTATTTTTTTTTTATTAACTTTGATTTTGCCTGTTCTCAGAGATTTTTCAATTAATCCTTGAGGAATTCTTCCTATTACATTCCGTATCCATCTATCAACACGCATATTACTACACGTTGAATCAACGATGTAACTTTTAAACATAAAAAAATATTATTTTGATGCAGCTACTGTTTTTTTGTCATCTTTTTTTTCAAGCTCTTTTGAAGTAGAATTTTTATTTTTATCTACTTTTTTTGCTTCTACATCTCTATCTACAAACTCAATAATTGCCATTGGTGCATTATCACCATATCTGAAGCCAGCTTTAATTATTCTTGTGTAGCCACCTGATCTTTTTTCATATCTTTTTGACAATGTCTTTTTAACTTTGTTTGCAGACTTAATATCTTGCAACTGTGAAACTAAAGCTTTTGTGTTATGAAGAGTGTCTTTCTTACCTAATGTAATAATCTTATCAGCCTGAGGTTTTAAAAACTTTGCCTTTGGTAATGTTGTTTTAATTTGCTCATACTTTATCAGAGAATTAAGCATATTTTTTAATAGTGCTTTTCTATGTTCAGAGGTTCTATTAAGCTTTTTATTAGCAAAACCGTGTCTCATTAAATTGCTTCCTCTAGTTTTTTAGACATCTCGGCAATATTATCAGGAGGCCAATTTGGTATTTCCATACCTAGGTATAGTGACATTCCTGTAAGTACTTCTTTAATTTCATTCAATGATTTTCTTCCAAAATTTGGAGTTCTTAGCATTTCTCCCTCAGATTTTTGCACAAGATCACCTATATAAATGATATTATCGTTTTTTAAACAATTCATCGATCGAACTGACAATTCAAGTTCGTCTACTTTTCTCAATAAGTTTTTGTTAAATTCTGGTTCTGTAGAAACTTCTTTAACTGGTGTTTCTACCGGTTCATCAAAATTAATAAACATTTTTAATTGATCTTGAAATATTCTCGCTGAGTAAGCCACGGCATCCTCTGCAGAAATTGAGCCATCTGTTTCAACTTCCATGGTAAGTTTATCATAGTCAAGTGCTTTACCTTCTCTAGCGGTACTTACTGAATAGGATACCTTCTTAACAGGACTATATAATGAGTCTATAGCTATTAAACCTAATGGTGGTTCTTCAGGTTTGTTTAATTCAGCAGGAACATATCCTTTTCCTGTATTGACATTCATTTCCATGTGAAAACTAGTATTTTCATCTAAATTACAAATAACTAAGTCTGGATTTAAAATTTCCACATCTGCTACAGACGTGATATCAGATGCTTTAATTTCTCCTGGTCCTTTAGCATCTAAGATAAGTTTTTTTGTTCCCTCTGATGATGATTTCAAAGCTAAAGATTTAACATTTAATACTATATCTGTAACATCTTCTCTTACACCTTTAATTGATGTAAATTCATGTAGTACTCCATCGATTTGGATTGAAGTTACTGCAGCACCCCTAATTGATGACAATAAAATTCTTCTTAATGAATTTCCTAATGTTAGACCATAGCCTTTCTCAAGAGGTTCAGCAATAATTTTAGCTTTAGATAAATCATCGCTCATCTGAACATCTATTTTTGATGGTTTAATAAGAGATTTCCAATTTTTTAAATTTACATTTTCTGTTTCCATTAAACTCTCCTTTTTTTTGGTGGTCTGGTGCCATTATGAGGCATTGGTGTTGTGTCTTTAATTGACAAAATCTTAAATCCTCTTGCTTGTAAAGCTCTTAAGGCTGTTTCTCTTCCTGAACCTGGACCCTTAACCTCAACAGACAAAGTCTTCATGCCATATTCTAATGCTTTAGAAGCTGCTGAGTCTGCAGCTATTTGAGCAGCATATGGTGTGGATTTTCTCGATCCCTTGAAACCTTTCTGGCCTGCTGAAGCCCACGAAATTACATTCCCGTTAGTATCTGCAATAGAAATAATAGTATTATTAAAAGTTGATTGCACATATGCAATTCCATTTAAAATATTTTTTTTTATTTTTTTCTTTTTTGAGTAAGAACTTTTTTTTACTTTACTAATAGTTTTCTCATTTTTTTGGTCTTGCTTTTCAACCTTATCTACTTTAGCCATAATTATTTTTTCAGTGGTGTTAGTTTTTTACCAGCAATTGCTATTGCTTTACCTTTTCTAGTTCTAGCATTACATCTCGTTCTTTGACCCCTTACGGGTAATTTTTTTCTGTGTCTTGATCCTCTGTAACATGCAAGGTCAATTAACCTTTTTAT
This sequence comes from uncultured Pelagibacteraceae bacterium, assembly GCA_902609915.1. Classification (GTDB taxonomy): domain Bacteria; phylum Pseudomonadota; class Alphaproteobacteria; order Pelagibacterales; family Pelagibacteraceae; genus Pelagibacter. Next base: position 15,955 of record CACLTO010000003.1, on the reverse strand, counting down.
ACTTAGTGAGTAATCTCTTCTTAAATCTCCCTCAACTTTAAAATTTTGATCTATGTATTCTCTGATCTTTAAAATTTCATCGTCTGTTAATTGATTGACTCTTTTTTCTTTTGGAATTTGTAAAGATGAGCAAATTTGAGAAGAAAATTTATCTCCAATACCATATATGTACGTAAGTCCTACATGCACAAGTTTGTTTTGTGGAATATTTATACCTGCTATACGAGCCATATATTTTGAGATAATTTTTAGCCTTTTATATAAGAAGATCTTTTAAAGTCAACGGCTTAAACATTGATAAAACTGTCTATTTTACCGGTAATTTCCTCAATTTTAGAACTACCATCTATTTCATGAAAATTAGGATTTTTAGAATAGAAATCTAAAATAGGTTTAGTAGTTTCCATGTACGTATCATATCTCTTTATTAAAATATTTAAATCATCATCGGACCTTTTTTCTAAAATTTTTCTCTTTTCGACTCTTTTTAAAATTGTTTCTTTATCTACATTTAGAAAAAAAATAAAATCTATTTTTTGGTTGCTTTTTTTTAATAATATATCCAAATTTTTTGCTTGTGCTAATGATCTAGGATATCCATCAAAAATTAATCTATCTTTTTTCTTAGGGTCTAACAAAACTTTTTCAATAAGTGTATTTACTATTTCATCACTCACAAACCTTCCATCATCCATATCATTTACAATTCTTTTTCCAATTTCAGTATCTTTTTGAATTTCTTCTCTAAGCATATCGCCTGTTGATATCTGGTAATTACTTAATTTTTTTACTAAGTATTTTGCTTGAGTACCTTTACCAGCTCCAGGGGGTCCAAATAAAATAAAGTTCACTTTTTGTTATCTATTTACCAAATTTAGTCTTCTTGATCAATTGTTCGTATTGTGAGCTCATGAGTCTAGTTTGGATTTGTGTGACAGTATCAATAGCAACAACAACGACAATTAAGACCGATGTTCCACCTAGATAAAAAGGAATTGGATAATTTGCAATTAAAAATTCAGGCATCAAACAAACCAAAGTTAAATATAATGCTCCAATAGTTGTTAATTTAGTTAAAATATTTTCAATATAAATTGCTGTACTTTCCCCTGGCCTGATACCTGGAATAAATCCTCCATACTTTCTTAAATTGTCTGCTGTTTCTGTAGGATTAAACGTTATTGATGTATAAAAGAATGTAAAAAATATTATACCTGATGCAAATAGTAACATATAAAGGGGTTGACCTTGAGTAAAATAAGAACTTAAATTTAAAAATGTTTCACTTTCTGAAACATTAAAATTTGAGAATGTTACTGGTAATAACAGCAAAGCTGATGCAAAAATAGCAGGAATAACTCCTGCCTGGTTAATTTTTAACGGTAAATGTGAAGATTCACCACCATACATTTTGTTACCCATTTGTCTTTTAGGATAATTGATTAAAATTTTTCTTAACGCTCTTTCCATGAATACAATGAATAATATGGTTAATATTAATAAGACAAATATTCCAATGATCATTAAAGTAGATATTGCACCTGTTCTACCCAATTCAAAAGTTGTAACCAATGCTCTTGGAATTTCTGCGACAATCCCAGCAAAAATTATTAAAGAGATTCCGTTTCCTATTCCTCTTTGTGTTATTTGTTCACCTAACCACATTAAAAAGATTGTACCAGCTACAATAGTTGTTACTGTAGAAATTTTAAAGAAAACACCGGGATTAATTACTAAATTAGCTGAGGACTCTAAACCGACAGACAATCCATATCCTTGCACAGTTGCAAGTAATACTGTTCCATACCTAGTTATTTGAGTAATCCTAGCTCGTCCCGTCTCTCCTTGTGATTTAAGGTTTTTGAAATAATCAGATACACCAGTGAGTAGTTGAACGATAATCGATGAAGATATATATGGCATTATTCCTAAAGCAAAAATTGCCATTCTGCTTACAGCACCACCGGCAAAAACATTAAACATGCCTAAAAGTCCTTTTTGATTTCCTTCCATTAAAATTTTAAGTTGTTCAGGATCTATGCCAGGTAATGGAACAAATGTACCAAATCTATAGACGGCTAAAATTCCGATAGTAAAAATTATTCTATTTCTTAAATCGGTACTTGAAGATGAAGAGCTCATTTTATTAAGAGATTATTTTTTTAACTGTATAGACCCACCAATTTTTTCAAGCTTTTCTAACGCTGATTTTGATGCTAAGTCAGCTTCAATATTAATTTTATCTTTAATTTCACCTGTGCCTAAAATCTTAAGTTTTGTCGAGTTCTTATTTATTAATTTTAGTTTTTTTAATAAAGAAGAATTCAAAACATTATTTGTATCAATAGTTTTTTTTTCTATGAATGATTGAATTTTTTCTAAATTTAAAATTGCGATGTTCTCTCTTTTGATAGGATTAAAACCTCTTTTTGGAAGTCTTCTATAAAGTGGCATTTGACCACCTTCAAAACTTTTTATTGCAACTCCCGATCTAGATTTTTGACCTTTCACACCCCTACCAGACGTTTTTCCTTTTCCAGAGCCAATTCCCCTTCCAACTCTAATCTTTGATTTATTTATCTTTGATCTATTGTTTAATTCAATCATTATCCTCTTTTCTCAATTATTTCTGAAATTTTTTTATTTCTAATGGAAGAAATCTGTTTAGGAGAATTTTGTTTCATAAGAGCTTTTAAAGTAGCTCTTATAACATTATGTGCATTTGAGGTTCCCATTGATTTTGCAACAATATCTTTAACACCCAAAACTTCACATACTGCTCTTATAGGGCCTCCAGCTATAATTCCTGTTCCTTTTGATGCAGATCTTAAAATAATACGACCGGATCCATCTTTAGCTTTAACATCATGATGAATTGTTCTCCCCTCTCTTAAAGGAATATGAATTAATTTTCTCCTAGCAATTTCATTTGCTTTCTTTATAGCATCAGGAACTTGTTTGGCTTTTGCATGAGCAATACCAATTTTTCCAGCCTGGTTTCCTACTACTACTAAAGCAGAAAAACCAAATCTTCTTCCACCTTTTACAACCTTTGTAATTCTATTTATGTGAACTAATTTTTCTAAAATATCATCTGATTTTTTTTCTTTAAAATTATCCATTTTTAAAAATCCATTCCATGTTTTCTTAAAGTTTCCGCGAAAATCTTCACTCTACCATGATACTTATAAATACCTCTATCAAAATAGATTTTACTAATCTTTTTTTCCTGTGCTTTTTTTGCAAGTTTTTCAGCAACTATTATTGACAGTTCAGATTTATTTTTTGTTTTCATTTCTTTTATATCTTTCTCTACTGAAGAAGCTGATAGTAAAGTAACATTTTTTGTATCATCAACAATTTGAGCTGAAATATTTTTTGATGATCTAAATATGCTTAACCTTAATCTACCAGGTTTAGCGACTTTTTTGAGTTTATTTCTAATTCGAAATTTTTTTCTTATACTTGTGTTTAGTTTCATTATTTTTTCTTACCTTCTTTTTTCAAAATATACTGACCTTTTTCTCTAATTCCTTTTCCTTTGTATGGCTCAATTTTTCTAAATGTTTTAATTTTTGATACGACTGATCCAACTAATTGTTTATCAAAACCAGTTATCTTTAAAATTGTTTGTTTTTCAACTGCAATCTTAATACCTTCGGGAATTGCAAAGTTAATATCATGGCTGTAACCTAATTGTAGATTTAACTGATTTCCTTTTAATGCAGCTCTATACCCAACACCCACAAGTTCTAATATTTTTTCATATCCTTTAACTGATCCAATAACTGCATTATTAATTAAACTTCTATTCATGCCCCACAATCTTTTTGAATTTTGATCAATTATTTTAGGTTTAATTGATATTTCTTTACCCTCTTTAATATCTAAATTAAACATATCTAAATCTATATTAAGAGATTTTTTGCCAAGCGGTCCTTCTATATTTAAAATATTACCAGCCATGGCAACTTTAACTTTTTCAGGTATTGAAATATTTATTTTTCCTATTTTAGACATATTAAAAAACTTTACAAATTACTTCACCACCAACTTTATGTTTTCTTGCATCAATATCGGTCATCACACCTTTTGGTGTTGATAATATTGCTATACCTAAGCCGTTATTTATTTTCGGTAAACTGTTCGCACTTGAAAATATTCTTCTTCCAGGTTTTGAAATTCTTTCGAAGTTACTTATTACTGGATTACCAGAATGATATTTTAATTCCAAAGACAAAATATTTTTTTTCTCCTCACTAGAAACTTTAAAATCTTTAATAAATCCCTCATTTTTTAATATATCCGCGATTTTACTTTTAAAGTTTGAAGATGGTAAATCTACTTTTTTATGGTTCCTAGCTTGAGCATTTTTTACTCTTGCTATCATATCTCCAATTGGGTCACTTAAACTCATAATATTTCCTTTCTACCAGCTTGATTTTACTAATCCTGGGATTTTACCTTGTAATCCAAGTTGTCTTAGAGCAATTCTTGATATTTTTAGTTTTCTATAAACTCCGTGAGGTCTTCCAGTAATTTGACATCTATTCATCACTCTTATTTTTGCAGAATTTCTCGGTAATTTAGAAAGTTTTTGCTGTGCTTTAAATCTTTCCTCAAGAGAAATTTTTTTATCCATTATTATCTTTTTTAACTTTGCCCTTTTATTAAATAATCTATCCGATAACTTAATTCTTCTATTATTTTTATTGATTGAGCTTAATTTTGCCATTTTAGTTTTCTCCTTTTTTTATGAATGGGAAATTCATTTTACTCAACAAAGCAAAACTTTGTTCTTTGTTTTTTGAGGATATGACTATCACAATATCTAAACCTCTTACCTTGTCAGCTCTGTCAAAGCTAACTTCTGGAAATATAATATGTTCTTTTATACCAAAAGTATAATTACCAAATTTATCAAAACCGTTTGAGGATAACCCTCTAAAATCTTTTACTCTTGGTAATGCTATGTTTACTAATCTATCAAGGAATTCATACATTCTGTTTTTTCTTAAAGTAACTTTTAATCCAGCACTAGTTCCCTTTCTTGTTTTAAAATTTGCAACAGATTTTTTAAATTTTGTTATAACTGGTTTTTGACCAGTAATTTTAGCTAAATCTTCCTCGCACGATTTTAAAAATTTTGAGTCATTCCCATCAAGACCTAAACCCATGTTTAAAACAATTTTCTCAATTTTTGGTCCCATATTTAGATTCTTAAGCTTAAATTCAGTTTTTAAAGCCGGCTGTATTTCTTTTAAATAAATTTCTTTTAATCTAGGTATCATCATTTTTTAGCTGTGATTTTCTTATCTTTTTTTTGTGCATCAATTAATTTTAAATTGGAGAGGTGTATAAAATTCTCTTTTGAGAAAATTCCCCCCTTTTTTTCCTTTGTTGTTTTCACGTGTTTTTTAATCATATTAAGTTCTTTTACTTTCGCTCTATTACTGCGTCTGTCAATTTCTATAACTTCACCTTCTTTTGTTTTATCCTTACCTGCTAGAATTTTTACTTTTAAACCTTTTTTAATCATCACAGCACCTCAGGAGCCAATGAAATTATTTTCATTTGCCCTCTTGTTCTTAGTTCTCTTGTAACAGGGCCAAAAATTCTTGTCCCAACCGGTTCACCTTTATCATCAACTAGAACTGCAGCATTATTATCAAATCTTACTTTCGATCCATCATCTCTGTGAATCCCTTTTTTAACTCTAACAACCACTGCTTTATGAACAGAACCCTTTTTAACTTTACCTTTGGGAATAGCTTCTTTCACTGCAATCACAATTGTATCTCCGATACTAGCGTACCTTCTTTTGGAGCCTCCAAGGACTTTAATGCATTCAATTCTTTTTGCACCAGTGTTATCCGCAACAAGTAATTCTGTTTGAACTTGTATCATTAATTTGAATTCTCCATTACTTGAAATTTTTTATTTTTAGAAAAAGGCTTGCTTTCGATTATTGTCACTTTATCACCTGTTTTATATTTATTGTCTTCATCATGAGCATTATATTTCTTTCGAACTTTTATAACCTTTTTAAGGACCGGATGTGAGTACTTCCTTTCTATTAACACAGTAATTGTTTTATTTGGTTTATCACTCACTACTACTCCTGTTAAAATTTTTTTAGGCATTTATTTTTCCTTTTAATATAGTTTTTAACCTAGCAATTGTTATTTTTGTTTCATTGATTTTTGAAGGGTTTGTTACCTGAGAATTAATTTTTTGAAATCTAAAATTAAATAAATCCTTCTTTAATTTATCAATATTTTTTAATATCTCGTCTTTTGAAAGTTTTTTAATTTCTTGCTTTTTCATATTATAAAAATCTTTTAATAGTTTTAGTTTTAATAGGTAGCTTCGCGGAAGCCTTGTACAATGCCTCTTTTGCAATATCCTCTGAAACTCCGTCAACTTCAAATAAAATTCTACCAGGTTTTACTCTACAAGCATAAAACTCAGGTGATCCTTTTCCTTTACCCATACGTACTTCAATTGGTTTTTTGGAAACTGGAATATTAGGAAATACTCTTGTCCAAACTCTTCCTTGTCTTTTCATATGTCTTGTTAACGCTACTCTTGCTGCCTCAATTTGTTTACCTGTAACTCTTTCAGGTGTAAGAGCTTTTAGTGCGAAGGCACCATAATTTATAAAGTTAGCTCTTGAAGCCTTACCGTGTATTCTTCCTTTGTGGGCCTTTCGCCATTTTGTTCTTACTGGTTGAAGCATTTATTCTTTACCCTCATTCAAAATTATCTTGTTTGTCTCCTGATTAAATTCTTTTGCAAAAACTTCACCTTTATAAATCCAAACTTTTATACCAATAATACCATACGTTGTAAGGGCTTCAGCTTCAGCATAATCTATATCTGCTCTTAATGTGTGAGATGGTATTGATCCATCTCTTAACCATTCTGTTCTTGCTATTTCATTTCCACCTAATCTGCCACTTACAGAAACTTTTATTCCTTTTGCACCTAACCTTAAACAGGATTGCATTGCTCTTTTCATTGCTCGTCTATAAGAGATTCTCTTAACTAACTGTTGTGCTATATTTTCTGCAACCAGATAGGCGTTCGTTTCAGGTTTTTTTACTTCCTTTATATTCAGTGTCACTTCATTTTTTGTAAATTTTGATAAATTATTTTTAATTTTATCAATATCACTTCCTTTTTTTCCTATAACAAAGCCTGGTCTAGAAGTATAAATCGTAACATAACATTTATTTGAAGTTCTTTCTATCATCACCTTTGAAACACCAGAATTTATTACATTTTTTTTTATGTACTCTCTGATTTTAAAATCTTCAATTAGATAATTTCCAAAATCCTTCTTTTTAGCATACCAAACAGAGTCCCAGCCTCTATTAACCCCTAATCTAAAACCTACTGGATTAACTTTTTGTCCCATGACTCTCCATTTTGTTAGCCTCAGATAAAATAATAGTAACACTTGAGTAAGGTTTCAATATTGGCGCTGCTCTACCCTTAGCTCTAGGTCTAAATCTTTTCATTATGATTTTTTTTCCACAATAAGCTTCTTTCACAATTAATTTATCAATATCATATTGAAAATTATTTTCTGCATTTGCCACAGCAGAATTAATTGTTTTTCTTATATCTTTAGTAATTCTTTTTTCTGAAAATGTTAAATCTCTTATAGCTACATCGACCTTTTTTCCAACTATTCCTCTTAAAATGGGGTTAAGTTTTCGCACACTTGATCTAATATTGTTGTTTATTGATCTCACAGTTTTATCTTTTCTTTGCTCTTTTTTCTTTTTTTTGCTCATAATTATTTCTTAGAATCTGCCTCCGCAGGTTTTGCTTTTTTGTCTGCTGGTGTATGACCAAAGAAAGTTCTTGTTGGAGCGAACTCACCCAATTTATGACCAACCATATCCTCTGAAACAGTAATTGGCACAAACTTTTTACCGTTATAAATTAAGAAACTGACACCAACAAAGTCTGGTAATATTGTTGATTTTCTTGACCATGTTTTAATTGGTATTTTTTTTGAATCTATTTTGTATTTATCAACTTTTTTCATTAAACTTTCTTCAACAAAAGGACCTTTCCAAACTGCTCTAGCCATTATTTAACATCCTTTCGCTTATTTCTTCTTTTAACTATAAATTTATCCGTTCGTTTATTATCTCTAGTTTTAAGACCTTTGGCTGACTGTCCCTTAGGGGATACAGGATGACGTCCACCAGCACTTTTTCCCTCTCCTCCTCCATGTGGGTGGTCTACAGGATTTTTAACAACTCCTCTAGTATGTGGTCTTCTTCCAAGCCATCTAGACCTTCCAGCTTTACCAATCTTTATATTTTTTTGGTCAGGGTTACTAAGCACACCTATTGTAGCTAATGACCGTGAGTCAACTTTTCTTACTTCACCTGAAGCTAATTTTATTAAACTATAATTACCATCTAAGCCACTTATAGTAACAGATGTTCCTGCAGATCTGGCTATTTTACCTCCAGCACCTGGTTGAATCTCAACGTTGTGAATATTGACTCCAACAGGTATATCCTGCAAAGGCATGCAATTTCCAACCTTAATTTCTTTTTTTGATCCATTTTCAACCATATCCCCAACTTTTATTTTTTGTGGTGCTAAATAATACGCATGTGTATTATCTTCAAATTTTACTAACATTATGTAACAAGATCTATTCGGATCATATTCAATTCTTTCAACTTTGGCAGGAGCATCGAATTTTTTTCTATAAAAATCAACATGCCTATACATTTTTTTGTGACCACCTGCTCTATTAATGGATGTTATGTGTCCATTATTATTCCTCCCCTTCATTGCATTTTTAGAAGAAACTAAGCTTTTAAATGGTTTACCTTTCCATAAACCAGTTCTGTCAACTAAGATTGTTCCTCTAGTCGACTTTGTGTAAGGTTTAAAAGTTTTTAATGCCATATTAAATTCCTGTTGTCAGGTCTATGCTTTGACCTTTCTTTAGTGTTATAATTGCCTTTTTAAAACCTGATACTTTGACTTTTCTTCCTCTAGTTAACTTTGTTCGATTTTGTTTATTTATGATATTTATCTTTGTTACGTTCACTTTAAAAATTTTTTCAATATTACTCTTAATATTTTTTTTATTTGCTTTTTTATGTACTTTAAAGACTATCTTATTTAATCCTGATAAATTTGTAGACTTTTCAGTTAATAATGGTGACAAAATTTTATCGTATAAGTGTATTTTTTCCATTTAAGCAAATCTCTTTTCTAGCTCTTTTACAGAACTTTCAGTAAAAACAACTTTTTTAAATTTGATAATATCAAAAGTGCTAAAATGATTAATATCTGTAACCTTAACATTTGGAATATTTTTAATAGATTTTTCAACTTTTAATTTTGAGGATTTATCTAAGATAATTAAAGAATTGAAAATTTCAAATTTTTTTAAAAGTAAACTCATTTCTTTAGTTTTTTTAATCTCTTGAGTGAAATCGCTGAAAATAAGTAAATTGTTATTTTTGATCTTTTCACTTATTAATGAAGCGACACTTTGTTTTTTTTCACTTTTATTTAACTTTCTTATTTTATAAGATAATTCACCTTTGGGTCCATGTGCTACCCCACCCCCAACAAATATGGGCGCTTTCTTACTTGCATGTCTTGCATTACCAGTTCCTTTTTGTGCATAAATTTTTGATGTAGGTCCTGATACTTCATTTTGTTGTTTGGTCTTAGCATGTCTACCTTTATAATTTGCATTTGCTTTATACAAAACATTACTTACCAATTTATGATTAATTTTTGCTAAAAAGATTTTGTCAAGAACTTCAATTGAACTCTTCTTTCCATCTAAATTTATTTTTTCAATTTTCATTATTTTTTCTTTTTATCTGGTGTCTTTTTAGCTTCTTCTGATGCTTTTATCTTTTCGTCAATTGTTAATTTACTAATATTTTTCACTGAACCTTTTACTAATACTTCTGAGTTTTTTGAACCTGGAATTGAACCTTTAAGATAAAGTAATTCGTTTTCTAAATCTGTCTTAATAATTTCAATATTTTGCATAGTTCTTAACTTGTCTCCCATATGACCTGCCATCTTTTTATTTTTAAAAACTTTACCTGGATCTTGTCTTTGGCCGGTTGAACCATGCGATCTATGTGATATTGATACTCCATGAGTTGCTCTTAATCCGCCAAAATTGTGTCTTTTCATTGCACCAGCGAAACCTTTACCTATAGTTTTTGACTTTGTATCTACAAATTTAATATCCTTAAAAATTTCCAAACCAAACTCATTGCCTTCTTTATAGTTTTCTAAATTATCAACTTTAAACTCTTTTAATCTTTTCTTCGCTTCAGTATTTTTTTTTGCAAAATAACCTTTCATAGACTTTGATAATTTCGAACTTTTTATTTTTCCATAACCTAATTGTACAGCCTTATAACCTCTTTTATCTGTATCAATTACTTGAATAACTCTTGCTTTTTCCATTTTTAAAACTGTAACGGGAACTAATTGGCCTGTTTTATAAAACTCTCGAGTCATTCCTATTTTTTTTCCGACTAAAGCTATTTCATTCATAATTAAATTTTTATCTCAACATCTACTCCTGAAGCTAAATCCAACTTCATTAGAGCTTCAACAGTTTGTGGTGTAGGTTCTACTATGTCTATTAATCTTTTGTGAGTTCTTGATTCAAATTGTTCTCTGCTTTTTTTATCAATATGTGGTGATCTTAAAACCGTATATCTCTCAATTTTTGTAGGCAAAGGTATCGGACCCTTTATAGTTGCTCCAGTTCTTTTAACTGTATTTACTATTTCCTCGGTAGACGCATCCAAGACTTTATTATCGTACGCTCTTAATTTTATTCTTATGTTTTGTTTTTCCATGTTATCCTGCAATTTTCTTAGTTACTTCATCTTGAACATTTTGGGGAACTTTTGAATAATGATCAAAAAACATTGAATATTGAGCCCTCCCTTGAGACATGGATCTAAGATTGTTTATGTATCCAAACATATTAGCTAACGGGACCATGGCAGTAATAACAGTTGCATTACCTCTTTGCTCTTGGGTGCTGATTTGACCTCTTCTACTATTTAAATCTCCAATTACATCACCCATATAATCTTCAGGTGTTACTACTTCAACTCTCATAACTGGTTCTAATAATTTTAAAGTACCTTTTGTACATGCCTCTTTAAAACATGCTCTGCTAGCAAGCTCAAATGCTAAAACGCTTGAGTCAACATCGTGATGTAAACCATCTAATATTGTTACTTTATAATCAATCATAGGAAATCCAGCTAAAATTCCACCATCAGAAACTGTTTCTATTCCTTTTTCAACACCAGGTATAAATTCTTTTGGAATTGAACCACCTTTAATTTTACTTTCCACAGATCTACCAGCACCTGGTTCTTGAGGCTCTACAAGCAATTTAACCTTAGCAAATTGTCCTGCACCTCCACTTTGTTTTTTATGAGTGTATTCTACTTCTGAAGCGTTCTCTAAGGTTTCTCTGTAAGCAACTTGAGGAGCACCCACATTTGCTTCAACTTTAAATTCTCTTTTCATTCTATCAACAATAATATCCAAATGAAGTTCGCCCATCCCTTTAATAATAGTTTGCCCTGACTCTTCATCTGAAGTTACTCTGAATGAAGGATCTTCTTTTGCAAGTCTTCCTAGAGCTTCACCCATTTTTTCTTGGTCAGCTTTAGTTTTTGGTTCAACTGCAATTTCAATTACTGGGTCTGGGAATTCCATAGGTTCTAATAAAACTGGTTTTTCTTCATCACATAATGTATGTCCAGTAATAGTGTATTTTAGCCCAGCTAAAGCGACTATATCTCCTGCGTTAGCCTCTTTAATATCTTCTCTTGAGTTAGCGTGCATTAAAAGCATTCTTCCAACTCTCTCTTCTTTTTCTTTTGACGAATTATAGATACCCGTACCAGTTTTGATGGTTCCTGAATAAATTCTAATAAATGTAAGAGAGCCAACAAATGGATCATTAGCGACTTTAAAAGCTAGTGCTGAAAAACCAGCTGTATCTTCAAATTTCATCTCAATTTCTTCATCTGAGCTCGGTTTTGTTCCCTTTATTGAACCAATGTCTATAGGACTAGGTAAGTAATTTATAACAGCATCAAGTAACGGTTGAACGCCTTTATTTTTAAATGCTGAACCAGTTAGAATTGGCACAAAACTAAAATTTAAAGTACCTTTTCTTATACATTTGATTAAGTCTTCTTCTTTAATTTCATCACCGTTTAAATAAGCCTCCATAAGCTTTTCATCTTGTTCTACAGCCATCTCTACTAGCTCTGTTCTATATTTTTCAGAAATTTCTTTTAATTCATCAGGAATATCTTTATATTCCCATTCAGCACCGAGTGCTTCATTTTTCCAAACCTGAGCTTTCATTTTTACTAAATCAACAACCCCACTTAAAGAAGCTTCAATTCCAATTGGAACTTGAATTACAAGAGGTTTAGCACCTAATCTCTCTTTAATCATATCAACGCATCTAAAGAAATCAGCACCAGTTCTATCTAATTTATTAACAAAACATATCCTTGGAACTTTATATTTATCAGCCTGTCTCCAAACAGTTTCTGATTGAGGTTCAACACCGGCTACGCCATCAAATACTGCAACTGCTCCATCTAAAACTTTTAATGATCTTTCAACCTCTATGGTAAAATCTACATGACCTGGAGTATCTATAATATTAATTCTATGATCTTGCCAAAAACAAGTTGTGGCAGCAGATGTAATCGTAATACCTCTTTCTTGTTCTTGCTCCATCCAATCCATAGTTGCAGCACCATCATGTACTTCACCAATTTTATGACTTTTTCCTGTATAATATAAAATTCTTTCAGTGGTTGTAGTCTTACCAGCATCAATATGAGCCATGATCCCAATATTTCTATATTTGTCTAAAGTATGAGTCCTAGCCATAATTAATTACCATCTAAAATGTGCAAAAGCCTTATTAGACTCTGCCATTTTGTGTACATCCTCTTTTTTTTTTACTGCAGATCCTTTTTTTTCATAAGCATCATAAAGTTCATTAAAAATTTTATCTGACATATGTTTATCTTTTCTTTTTCTTGCAGACTCTATTAGCCATCTTATAGCCAAGGCCTGTGCTCTTTTATTCTTTACTTCTACTGGAACCTGATATGTTGCACCACCAACTCTTCTTGACCTTACTTCAACAGTTGGTTTGATATTGTTAATTGCTTCATTGAAAATATTAATTGGTTCATCTTTTGATTTAGTTTTGATTTTATCTATTGCATCATAAACAATTTTAGCTGCTATACCTCTTTTACCATCATACATTATATTATTTATTAATTTAGGAATTATTGTCGAATTAAATTTAGGATCTGGAACAATGTCTTTTTTGGGTTGAGATTTTTTTCTAGACATAATTATTTACCTTTTTTTGTCCCGTATAATGATCTTCTCTTTTTTCTATTTGCAACACCTTGTGTATCAAGGTTACCCCTAAGAATATGATATCTTACACCTGGTAAATCTTTTACTCTCCCGCCTCTAATTAAAACTACAGAGTGCTCTTGCAAATTATGTCCTTCACCAGGAATATATGCTGTTACTTCAAATCCATTTGATAATCTAACTCTAGCAACTTTTCTCAAAGCAGAATTTGGTTTTTTTGGTGTGGTTGTATAAACCTTTACACAAACCCCTCTTTTTAAAGGTTGTTTTTGTAGAGCTGGAACTTTATTCCTTTTTATTTGTTTAACTCTTTTTTTTTTTAACAACTGATTTATTGTTGGCATAAAAGTTTTTATTAAATTATATTTTTGATGAAATAACTGACAGGTTATTCATGGCAGCGTTTAGTACATTCAATAAGCACTACATTCCAACCAAAAACATCGACAAAATACTTAATAATCACGCTTTGTCAAACTAAAACCATTGATTTTAGCAGTATTTTTTATTGATTTACTTGGTTTTCTGAGCCCTCAATTTGGTCTTGATCTGAGAGGAATTTATTATCATCCTCGAGAGCTTTTTTGTTCCACTTGTTCTTAATATTTCCAGTTCCAGCTGGCACCAATCTTCCAACAATAACGTTTTCTTTAAGACCATTTAATGGATCAACTTTACCTTTAATTGCTGCATCTGTAAGCACTCTTGTTGTTTCTTGGAATGATGCTGCTGAAATAAATGATTCAGTTTGTAGAGAGGCCTTAGTTATACCCATTAATACTCTTTCTCCTATTGCAGGAGTTTTTCCATCAGTCTTAAGTTTCTCATTTACAGTATCAAACTTAATTCTATCAATTATTTCACCTGGTAAATAAGATGAATCCCCAGTTGATTTAACTTCAACTTTTTTAAGCATTTGTCTAAGAATAGTCTCAATATGCTTATCATTAATAATAACACCTTGAAGTCTGTATACTTCCTGAACTTGGTTAACAAAATACTCTGTCAATTCTTTTATACCTAAAATACGTAATATATCATGAGGTAATGGTTGACCATCTAATAAGTATTCTCCTTTTTTAATTCTTTCACCTTGATTGAAATTAATATGTTTACCCTTAGGTATTAAATAATTTGACGGTTCATTACCATCTTCTGGTACTATTGAAATTCTTTGTTTTCCTCTAACTTCTTTTCCAAATACTACTTGACCGTCATTTTCAGCGATTATGGCGCTATCTTTAGCTTTTCTAGCTTCAAACAATTCTGCTACTCTTGGAAGACCTCCAGTAATATCTTTCGTTTTGGTTGTTTCTTTAGGTAATCTTGCAATTACATCACCCGCGTAAACTTTTTGACCATCTTTTACAGATAAAATTGAGTCTGGTACTAAGTAATATCTAGCTTCGTTGTCATCAGCTTTTTTAATTACATTTCCTTTTTCATCTCTTAAAGTAATTCTAGGTTTTAAATCAGTACTTTTTGACTGTGATCTCCAATCTACAACTGATTTTGAAGAAATACCAGTTGCATCATCTGTAGTTTCTTGAATTGAAACACCATCTATTAAATCCACAAAACTAGCTATACCACTTTTTTCTGCAATCACAGGAGTTGTATAAGGGTCCCACTCACAAATTTTTGTATTAGCTTTAATTTTATCACCGTTATTAAAAAATAATTTAGATCCATAAGCAACTTTATAAACAGCTATCTGTACTCCATTTTCGTCTTCAATTGAAAGCTGGGTGTTTCTACCCATAACAATTAAATTTTTCTTTGAGTCTTCTAAAATATTAGAATTTAAAATCTTCAAAGTACCTTCACTTTTGGTAACTATTTGTGAATCTTGTTTTACTGAAGCTGTACCACCAACGTGGAACGTTCTCATAGTTAATTGTGTCCCTGGTTCTCCAATTGATTGTGCTGAAATCATTCCAATAGCTTCTCCAACATGAACCATTTTCCCTCTAGATAAATCTCTTCCATAACAAGTAGCACAAACACCTTCTTTCGAACTACATGTCATTACTGAATAAACTTTGATTGATTTCACTCCTGCAGCATCGATTTGATCACATCCTGCTTCATCGATCATAGTAGATTTTTTAATAACAACATCACCTGTTATAGGATTTTTTACTTCTGCAGCAGTAACTCTACCTAATGATCTTTCAGACAAACTTACAACAACGTTACCACCCTCTAATATTTCAGATAATTCAATAAAACCAGGGTCATCACATGAAACTTTTGTAATTGTTAAGTCTTGCGCAACATCACAAAGTCTTCTTGTTAAATATCCAGAACTCGCAGTTTTAAGGGCTGTATCAGCTAATCCTTTTCTAGCTCCGTGTGTAGAGTTAAAATATTCAAGAGCAGTTAATCCCTCTTTAAAATTTGAAGTAATTGGGCTTTCTATAATTTCTCCCGATGGTTTTGCAATTAATCCTCTCATTCCAGCTAGCTGTTTCATCTGTGCAGC
>CACLTO010000002.1 GCA_902609915.1 uncultured Pelagibacteraceae bacterium | reverse complement strand
GTTTTCAATTAAATCGAATGGTATTTTACTTTTTGAATGAATTAATAGCGAATTAGTACAGCCAGATTTTTTTGCAACTTCTACTAATCTAACCGAATTTGATGAATTTCTACTACCTATAATAAAAAATAAATCACATTTCTTTGCAATATTTTTAACCGCCATTTGTCTATTTGTTGTGGCATAACAAATATCCTCTTTTAGGGGTTCTTTTATATCTGGAAATCTATCTTTCAAGATTTGTATTATATCTTTTGTATCATCAACAGATAATGTTGTTTGTGTAACATAAGAAATTTTTTTGTTGTTTTGGGGATTATATTTTTTAGCCTCTTCTTCATTTTGAACAAGATCAATCGATCCTATGGGTAATTGGCCCATAGTTCCAATAACTTCAGGATGATTTTGATGTCCAATCAAGATTAAATGATATCCAGCTTTGTTTAAATTTTCAGCTTCTCTATGCACCTTTGACACTAATGGGCATGTAGCATCAATATAAGTCATATTATAATTTTTTGCATCTTCTGGTATTTTCTTTGGAACACCATGTGCTGAAAAAATAACTGGTCTTGTTTTATCTTCTATCTCTTCAAGCTCTTCTACAAAGACGGCCCCTTTATTCTTTAAATCATCAACTACATATTTATTATGTACGATTTCATGACGAACATAAACAGGGGCACCATATTTTTGAATTGATTTTTCTACAATTTCTATAGCTCTTTCAACACCTGCGCAGAAACCTCTGGGAGCAGAAAGTAATATCTTTAATCGTTTATTTTTCATTTTTTTCAATCAAATATTCAAGTAATATATGTGGAAAGGTCAAAGACGCCAAACCTATAAATATAATTTTGATAATTGAGTTATCAAAATTGTAAGTATTATTTAATAAATAAAGCCAGATCAGACAAAAAATAGCTGTTAGAATTGTAAGTGGTAATGCCTTTTTAATAAATATTTTTAATCCATTTACAAGGTCATTTGAATTTAGCTCAGACATTAATGAAATACTGTGTCTTACTGAATGTAAAAAACAAAAATAAATTGTAAAAGCTACTAATGGAGAAAAATAATAATTAACAATTATAATTGAAAAGAAATCAAAAAAGATTGTGAATTTTTTAAATTCAAAATTTTTAGCGAATAATAAAACATTTGATAAAGTTGAGAGAATAATGGCATAAATCAATATTTTATTAGACTCTATAAAATCTAAAAAATTATAGAAAGAATCATTTTCAATAAGCAATAATTTAAATATCAATATTGTTTCATCAAAATGAAAATACATTGGTGCAAAAATTATCAGAGAACCTTTTAATAAAAATAATAATTGATAATAATATGCATTTTCAGTTATTAAAAATTGAGTATCTTCCTTACCAAAATGATATGAGGCTATAAACAAAAAAGTAATCAAAGAAATATATGGTATAACTGTCCATAAAATTATTACAATAAGGGCAATTAAAATATAGGAAAAGTAAAAAATTAAAAAATTATTAATTCCAAAAATCTTAAAAAGTTTTCTCCCCTTATAATTGTCAAGCGATCCATGAGATATACCAATACTTAAAATTAAGAATAAGCAAACTAATGGCGAGATTGTAAAACTGCTTATTTTTAGATTTATTAATGAAAAAAAATTACAAAATAAAAAAAAAATAAAAGAATGATTAAAATTGATTACCTTAATTTTGTTATTCATTTTTTAATCCGATTAATAAAATAATGCTTTAATAAAAGTCAATTTAGGCATCTTTAAAATTATTGAAAAATCCTCAAAAAAATTACTCTTATTAGATAAAAATTTTATAACAGTCTTTGGTGATGTCTTAAACATTTTAAAGAATATATCAGGCATCTTATCTGGATGTTTTTCAAGAACCCTTAAAAATATTTCATCTAAATATTGGTATTTAGAACTAATTTTATATCCTTTAGTATTAGCAATATTTTCAATATTTTCTCTTATATACTTACTATGCTCTTGAATATTTAAAAAGGTATAACCCGTACTTAATCTAGTCATACCTCCAGCAGTTCCAATATTTATTTTGTTCTTTTCTTTTTTATTTATTGGGTAGAATAGGGGTATTGCACCTTCTTCTTTGTAAGTTATTTTGTAATTTTTTAATTTTAAATGATTTTCAATATAATCTTTAATCTGTTTATCATAATCCCTCTCGGAATTATTATTCAATTTAGATAACCAGGTAGTTTCAATTAAGGCTGAATTCTTTGTATAGGGCAATGTATAAAAAAAATGAACACTTTCTCTTTGATCACAATCGAAATCCATAAGATTAAAAATTTCATCATCAAAAAAATTATTTCGAGTTTCAATCTCAACACCACAAAAATGTTGCCAAAGATTTTGATAATTTTTTCTAATTGACGGAACACTATTAAATATAAAAGAATCTTTGGTGTTAACTTCACTTATATCTTTAAAGAAAAAAATATTTTTATTTTCTTTTAATTTGTTATTAATTTTTTCATAGAACAATCCACTATCTATACTTTGATATGGAGAATTCTTACATTCTAAATACTTTGTTTTATTTGGAACATTAATTGAAAAGTTTTCCCAATTTTTTTTTACACAGTCCTCAAAATTATGAGTTATCACCCTCCAAAAAGACCACGTTTTGTCTCTTTTGTATTCAGCTCTTGGCTCTATAATTGCAAGAGTTTTGTCTCTTAATTTTTCATGAATTTCTAATTCATATGCCAGAGATAAGCCTGCACAACCACCACCAATAATAGTATAATCAAATTCTCTCATTTAAATTGATCTCCTCATTTATTAAAAAGTGATTGTGCTGAATTTTATCATCTTTAATATTATTTAAGGACAGTTTTATCAGGTCAAAAACTGCTAAAATAGTCTCGATTACCTTTTCAATATTAGAAACATATATCTTTCCTGATTTTTTATAGTTTTCAAAAGTTTTTTTGTTAAGAATTTTATATCCAATTTTTCTATAAATCCTCCTTGCTACTAAAATCGAAAATCTAAAAATTAATGGTATTTCTTTAATAGAATAAAAAGAGTTATCATAAAAAGTGTCTGCAAGTTTTACAGTTGAGTAAATTTCCTTGAAATCTTTATTAATATAAAATCGGTTTATTTTAGAATCTTCAATTACATCTCTTGATATATTTGTAAGTTGCATAGCAATACCAAGATCAATAGCTGATTTTAGTGAACTTTTTTTATTAACTTTTAAAATTTTGGCCATCATTAATCCAACCGTTCCAGCAACCCTGTAAGAATAAATTAATAAATCTTTTTTTGAATTCATCGTCACTTTATTTTTGATATCAGATTTAATACCATCTAGTAAATCTTCTATAATTTTCACTGAAATTTCAAATTCATCAATAAGGTCCCACATCTTTTTAATAATCGGATTATCAAAATTTTTTTGAGCAAAATCATTTTCGAATTGTTTGAATTTAATTTCTTTGATTTCTAATTTTTCTTGATCATCTGCTATATTGTCAGCAACTCTACAAAAATCATATAAAGCAGAGCATTTTTTATATGTTTTTTTTGGTAAAAAAAAACCTGCCCAATTAAAGGATTTAGCATAAACTGACAAATAATTCTTATTAGACATTATAAGATTTTATCTAACACCTTGGCTGATGAGAGTACTCCAGGTACACCTGCCCCAGGGTGTGTGCCAGCACCAACAAAATAAAGACCATCATATATTTCAGATTTATTATGAAATCTAAAATATGCTGACTGTGAAAATTTTGGTTGAATTGAAAAACCTGAACCATATTTTGTATTTAGATCTTTTTCAAAGTAATCGGGTGTTAAATAAAAATCTTCAACTATATTTTCTCTTAGATTTGGCATTAAATCTTGTTGCATTTTATCAACAACCAAATCTCTCATTTTTTGTCCCTCAACATTCCAGTCTAATTTTGATTGATTATTTGGTACTGGAACCAGAACATAAAAACAATCATTACCCTCAGGAGCCATAGATTTATCAGTAGCAGATGGTCTGTGAAGATAATAACTAATATCATCATTCAATTTTTTATTATTAAAAATATCATCCAAATGTTCTTTATACTTTGTACCAAACTTAATCGTATGATGTTCAACATTTTCATATTTTTTTTTAGTACCAAAATAATAAACAAATAATCCCATTGAATACTCCATTCTGTTTTTTTTCCATTTAAAAAGAAATGAATTTCTTGTATTTCCATTTAACATTTTTTCATATACAGCTGGAGGATCTGCGTTACAAACTACATTGTTAGACTCTATTATTGTTTGATTATCTAATTGAATGCCAGTAATTTTTTTTTGATTTGTTATAATTTTAGTAACCTCACGACCTTTAATTATTTTTATTCCTTCCTCTTTCATTAATTTCTCAAAACCTTTAATAATATTTCCTGTTCCACCCATTGAGTAATGAATACCCCATTTTTTTTCTAAGTATAAAATTAATCCGTAAATAGAAGTGGTAGTAAAAGGATTTCCACCAACTAGTAATGGATGCATGCTTAACATTCTTCGCAATTTTTCATTTTTAATATAAGAAGAAACTAAAGAGTATACAGATTTATAACTTTTTAATTTTAATAATGCTGGCAACTGTTGCATCATTACAAAAGGTTTATCGAAAGGAACGTCAGCAAGCTCTGTAAAACCTTTATCAAAAATTTTTTTAGTAAAGTTAACTAATTGTTCATATCCATTAACATCATCTTCATTAATTTCTTTTATTTGCTTTTTCATTTCAAGTTCGTTACCGGAATAATTAAATTTAGATTTATCCTCAAAAATAAATTGGTACCAAACTTTAAGTGGAGATAATTTTATATAATTTTTTGGGTCTTTTTGAAACAGTTCAAACAATTCATAAATCAAATATGGAGCAGTTATAACAGTTGGACCTCCATCATAAATAAATCCATTTCTTTGAAATACTCTCGCTCTCCCTCCAAGATCTGGATGTTTTTCTATTAATTTAACCTCATGCCCTTTAGATCTTAGACGAAGAGCAGCAGCTATTCCTCCAAACCCAGAACCTATAACAATGGAATTCATTTTGATAATTTATAGCTTTTTTGAGAAAATTGTAAGGATATTATGAGTTGATTTTTTTTAACTCTTGTTTTGTTTCACCTAAATTTTTTTGAAACAAGTTATCAAGCTTAGATTTATCAACCGATGTAGTTATTATTTTTTTTACAGACTCTATCGCAATATTTATTGAAGCATCTTTTATCTCTTTAATTGCAGCGTCCTTCATTTGAGTTATCTTGCTTTCTATTGCGTTTTTTTTGATTTCTGACGATTTATGAAATTTATTATTTAGCTCTATAATAAGGTTATTGCTTTCTTTTTTTGCTTGTTCTAAAATTTCATTGCTTACAGATTGAGCAGTATCAAGTTTTTTTTGCGCATTATCTAAAAGGGTTTTTGCTTCAGTCCTAAGTTTTTCACTTTCATCAATTTCATTTTTAATATCTGAAATCAATTTATTAAGTATTTCATTTATTTTTTGTGGTACCTTGAGATAAACTAAACCACTAAAAAAAAGAACAAAAGAAACAGCTACCCAAAATGTTGCATCAATTACCATAATACTTATCTCCATTTCTTTTTGATAAATCGTCAACAATAGCTGAAATGCTACTATTATTTACTTCAGCACCAATTAATTTTTTAACTAACTCGGATGAACTTTCGATTGCAATTTTATTAATTTTTTCAGGAGCGCTTTTTTTTAATATTTTAATTTCGTGTTCTGTTTTTTTAATTTCTTCATCAATTTGTTTGTCCAAAGCTTCTCTTTTAAAATTAATTTCTTTAAGAGCATTCTCTCTCGCTTCTTGATAGTTTTTTTTTGCTTTCAACTTACTTTTTTTGATTATATCATCAAACTCTTTGAGCTTAGCCTCACTGTTTTCCCTTTGTTTCTCCGCTGCCTCAATATTATCTTGTATCTGAGACTTTCTTAGTTCTAAATTTAAACTAATTTTTGGTAGAATAAGTTTTGATAAAATTATATAAAGAGCTCCAAAGGTAATTGTTAACCAAAATATTTGGGAAATCCAAAATTCTGGATTTAATTGGGGCATACCACCACTTTCAGCTGCAAAAACCTCTTTGAAAAATAAGAGATTGAAAAATATTGACTGAAAAAATATTTTTTTAATCATTTACTTAAAATGCAAAAAGAATGATTAACGCAACTACCAATCCAAATAATCCTGTTGCCTCTGCTAATGCAAATCCTAAAAGCAAATTTGGAAACTGTTTTTGAGCTGCAGATGGGTTTCTCATTGCACCTGACAAATAATTTCCAAAGATTATTCCAATACCAACTCCAGCACCAGCTAAGGCTATTGCTGCCAAGCCTGCTCCGATCATTTTTGCTGCTTCTAATTCCATTATATCCTCCTATGTTATTTAATGGTGTAAATTTAATGCATCATTCAAATAGATGCAGGTTAAGATTGCAAAAACATATGCTTGAAGAAAAGCAACTAATATCTCCAAACCTGTTAAAGCAACCGAAAAACTCAGTGGAAGCCATCCACCGACTATTCCAAGACTTACAACAAAGCCTCCGAATACTTTCATCATAGTGTGACCAGCCATCATGTTGGCAAAAAGCCTAACAGATAGACTAACAGGTCTACTTAAATACGAGATAATTTCAATAATAATAATTAAAGGTAAAAGCACCACAGGAACTCCGCTTGGTACAAATAATTTTAGATATCCAAATCCGTGTTTAACAAAACCAATTATCGTTACTCCTATGAAGATAAAAGCTGCTAACATGAAAGTCACAATAATGTGACTTGTAACTGTAAAAGTATATGGAATCATTCCAAACATATTACAAAAAAGTACAAACATAAATAAAGAGAATATAAACGAAAAATAAGGTTTTGCTTTAGAACCTGCAGTGTCACTAATCATTTTTGACACAAAGGTATAACTTAATTCAGCTAATAGCTGAATTTTGCTGGGTATTAGGGAATTCTTTTTTGATCCAAGATTAAATACTATTAAAATAGCTAAAGAACTTACGATCATAAACAAACTAGCGTTTGTAAATGAAATATCAAAAGCACCTACTTTAATTTCAGGACCAATTCTATAAACCTCGAATTGTGTCATTGGATTTGCAGCCATATTTTTTTATTCGAATTATTTTTGCATTTTTTTTGCAGATTTAATTACATTCATTATCCCAGCAGTTACACCTACAAAAAAAAATATTAAAATTAACCATGGTTTAGTACCAAAGGTCGTGTCTAAAATAAACCCAATAATTGTCCCTACAGCTACTGAAGCAACTAGCTCGGTACTTAGTTTAAAAGCATTGCCAATAGGAGAAGGATTAGGCTTTTTTTTACTTTCTTTATCAAAAGCCTTTTTTTTTGCAATCTCTAAGCGAGTTTTAAATGGATCTTTAGACATTAGAAATCTGCTAAACTAGGCAACCATACTTTCTGCTTTTTGTAGATCTACAGCAACAAGTTGGCTGATACCTTTCTCAGGCATTGTTACTCCATATAGTCTGTTCATTTTAGACATGGTTAAAGCATGATGAGTAACTATTATAAATTTAGTATTTGTAATTTTCGTAAGTTCCTCAAGTAAACTACAAAATCTTGTTACATTTGCATCATCAAGAGGTGCATCTACTTCATCAAGCACACAAATTGGAGATGGATTTGTTAAAAAAACAGCAAATATTAAAGATAGCGCTGTAAGTGCTTGCTCTCCACCCGATAGCAGAGTTATTGATTGTAGACGTTTGCCTGGTGGACTTACTAACATTTCTAATCCTGCTTCTAGTGGATCTTCAGCATCTACTAGTTCTAGTTTGGCATTACCTCCATTAAATAATTTTGTATAAACCTCATTGAATTTTCTATCAACTTTATCAAAAGCTTCAATTAATCTTTCTCTACCTTTTTGATTAAGTTCATTGATACTATCTTTCAGTTTTACAATAGCTGAAACTAAATCTGCACGATCTTCCTCCATCTTTTTAATCTCAATCTGATATTTATTTGTTTCTTCATCAGCTTTTAAATTAACGGAACCAAGTTTCTCTCTTTCTTGCTTTTTCTTATCTAATAAATCTTCTTGGTTTACTGCATCTGGCAATTCTTCAACTCCAAATAAATTAGAATTTTCTAAAATATTTACTTCAGACAAATTTAATTCAGAATTAATTCTATCAATTAAATCGTTTTTTCTTTTTTTTAATCCATCAATCGTTGCTCCAGAGCTTGCTTTTCTTTCTCTAATCTGAATTGATTGTTCTTGAATTTCATTTAATTGAAATCTTAAGTTTTCAATCTTTTCATCTGTTGAATTTATAATTTCTTCATTTTCATCTTTTTCTTTTTCAGAAATTCTTAACCCTTCTGTTATTTGGCCTTTTTTTTCAGCTTGTAATTTGGGTTGGTTATCCAATTTATCAAGTTGTGAATTCATTTTACCTTTTCTTTCAGTGAGCTCGGATAACATTTTCTCAGAGTTTAATGATAAATTTTTCCAACTTTCTATTTCTTTATCTATTATCTTTATCCTTTCATTTCTTTTGATAGACTCCTTTTTGATATTTTCATTTTTACTGTAACTGCTAGCATATTCTTCAATTAGCAATTTACATTTATTGAGCACAGATATAGCTTCTTGATTTTTATGTGAGTTAATAAATTCTTTAACTTTTTCAATTTCAGCTTGTAGTCTTTCTTTTGAAGAATTTAAGTCATCACCAGATTTTTTTTCAGTCTCATAATATTTTGAGTCAATCTCTATGAGTTCATTTTTTTCCTCTTTTAGTCTTTTTTCATTTGAATTTGCATCAATCACTATACCTTTCTCTCTGTTAATATCTTCTTCAAATGTTTGAAGTGTTTTTTTTATATTTTCAATTTCATCTTGTATTCTTATATTTTGTTCATCAAGGCTTTGAAGCTCAAGATTAAGTCGCTGTATTTTTGATAAATTTTCAATATTTTTTTCTCTCAACGGTGTAACCTTATCAGTCTCAGATTTTATCAGTTTTTCTAGATCCATAATTTTATTGTTAAAATCTGTTACCTCAGTCTCTGCTTCAAGATTAATTTCATTTTCTACTTTTATTTCCTTATCGATTTCTAACAATTTTAAATAATATAAACCTGCTTCTATCTTTTTTATATCTTCAGACATATTTTTATATTTTGCAGCTTCCTCAGCTTGTTTTTGAAGATTAAAAAGTTGTCTTTCTTGTTGACGTCTTAACTCATCTGCTCTTTTAAGATTATTTTCAGCAGCACTTAGTCTTAATTCAGCCTCATGCCTTCTCACGTGTAGACCTGAAATTCCAGCAGCTTCCTCAAGAATTGCTCTTCGGTCTGCTGGCTTAGCTGTAACAATAGCACCAATACGTCCTTGACTTATCATTGATGGAGAGTGTGCCCCTGTTGATAAGTCTGCAAAAAACATTTGAGCGTCACGAGCTCTAACTTCTTTATCATTAATAAAAAATTTTGAGCCTTTATCTTTCTCTATTTTTCTTCTGACGTTTACTTCTCCCAATTCTCTATATTGGATAGGCCCTACATTATTTTCGTTGTTTACAGTTACCGACACCTCAGCAATGTTTTTAGATGCTTTATTTGATGTTCCTGAAAATATTACATCTTCCATTCCTGATCCACGCATACTCTTTGCGGATGTTTCCCCCATGACCCACCTTAAAGACTCAACAATGTTGGATTTTCCACATCCATTAGGTCCAACTATACCTGTTAAACCATTCTCTATAATGAAATTAGTTTTATCTGCAAAAGACTTAAACCCATTTAATTGGATTTTTTTAAACTCCATAAGATGTTTATATCAGTTTTTTAAGAAATTTTTTTAAATTTTCGTAATTGAGAGTTTTTTCAAACTTTTCGTCATTAATTATAATCGTAGGAGTAGCATTAACCTTAAATTTTTTCATACCTTCGATTCGATCATTTAACACATAATCTTCTATTTCTTTATTATTAACGCATTTCTCAAAATCTAATTCGAAACCCTGATTTTTAATGAATATTTTTAAATTTTTATTAACCTCCTCAATATTATTTCCTCTTATCCATTCTTGTTGATTTGAGTAAAGACTATTTAAAATCTCCAAACCTTTCCCGGTTTTACATTGAGAAATTTTTGAGGCATTAAAAGCGGCTACATCTAAAGGAAAATGCCTGAATTCAATTTTGACTAACCCAGTATCGATATAATCTTTTTTAAGCTGTGGATATATATCTTTATGAAAATCCGCGCAGTGACTGCAAGTCAAAGATTCATATGCAATTATTGTAATCTTTGCTTTTTTATTTCCAGATACAATTCTATTTACCTCAGCATTTAATATATTTATCGGCCCTAAAAATAAGATTAATACTAAGAATATTTTTTTCATTTCTCTTTGAATACTTTTGACAACTCTAATAAAGAGTTCTTAATTTTTTTATTTTTAACACTATCTATTTTTTTCTGATACTCTTCATTTGTCACATGACTAGATTTATCAAAAAAACTTGCAGAATCTTTCTCATTATCTTCAAAACTCTTAAGCTTTATTTTTTCTACAACAGAGTAACCAAAAAAATTATTTATCCTATCTATAATATCTTTTTTTGAATATTCCATATCAACTTCGTGGCCCCTTTTGACATTGATTAGCAAAGTACTAACTTGAAACTTATTGGAACTTTTAAATGACTTTGGATAGCAAACATTAAATAAATTTTCTCCAACAAGATATTTCCAATTATTAATAGTTTCGGAGTATACATGCCCTTTCTTATTGATGACTTTTTTAATATTTTTTGGCAAAGTGTCTTTAAAAGATCTTAAGCCTTGAATACTATTTCTCTGCTTAGTATATTTTTTAAATTGCATATGAAAGATCAAATAATAACAAAAAAAATTCTTAATTGGTATGATTTAAATAAAAGATCATTACCGTGGCGAAAAAATGTTTTACAATCAAAAAAACATTACTATACATTAGTAAGTGAATTTATGTTGCAACAGACACAGGTTGTAACTGTAATCCCTTATTTTAATAGATTTGTAGATAAAATTCCAAATCTTAAAAAACTTTCAAAAATCCAAGATAGAGAATTAATAAAACTTTGGGAGGGTCTTGGATACTATTCAAGAGTAAGAAATCTAAAAAAAACTGCAAGAATTATAATAAATAAATATCATGGAAAAATTCCAAATAATTACAAGGATTTAATATCTTTACCTGGTATCGGCAATTACACTGCTAATGCAATCTTAGCTATTGCCTTTAACAAATCTAACATTCCTTTAGATGGAAACATTGAAAGAGTTTTAAAAAGATATCTTTATTTAAAAAAAGATAACGAGATACAAAAGGATAATCTAAAACAAAAAAAATCTATTTTTGGAATTTCATCAAGAGCAAGCGACTATGCTCAAGCTTTAATGGAATTAGGAGCAATGACATGCAAACCAAAAAATCCTGAATGTAGCAGATGTCCTATCCTAAAAGGTTGCAAGTCTTACAAAAAGAAAGATTTTGATTTAGCTAAAATTACAAAAAAAAATAAAGAAAAATATTTTATTCTTAAAGTTTATAAAAAAAATCAAAAATACTTATTAGTAAAAAATACAAAATTTAACTTTCTAAAAAATTTAGTAATTTTTCCAATGGAAGAACTGTCTAAACCGAAAAATTTTAATGAAAATCTTAATTTTAAAATGTCAAATATGAATATGAACATAAAAATTCAATATTTCAAAAATGCGAAAAAATTTCCCTCATCTTATTGGTTTGATAAAAGAAAATTAGATAATTATATGCTTCCAACATTTACTAAAAAAATGGTCAAATATTTAGAAAAAAATTAATGATAAAAGTAGCTGTAATTGGTGCTGGTATTTCAGGGCTATTCATTGCCAATTTATTTAAGAGAAACAAAAAATATCAATTAACTATCTTCGAGAGAAATAGTTTAATCAATTTAAAAGAAGGTTACGGTATTCAATTATCTGTCAACAGCATCAAACTTTTAAATAAAATTCAGTTTGATAAATTAGAAAGTAGTGAGAAATTTAATCCAGATAAAATTAATTTTTACTCAGTTAAAAATTCTAATAAGATATGTGAGTTAAATATATCAAATTTTAACACTGAAAATTGTAAATATACTACTCTTAAAAGATCATCACTTATTAATTTTTTAAAAAAGGATTTAGAAAAAGAAATAAAATTTGATTACACTATTTCAAAGATAGAACAACAAGATCAAATCATTAAAATTACTTTTGAAAATAATGAAATCTATGAATTTGATTATCTAATTATTTCAGATGGAGTTTTTTCAAAGAGTAAAAGTCTGTTATCAAAAAATCAAATTAAACCAAAATTTAATGATACTTTAGCTATTAGAGGAATAATACCAGGCTCTTCAAACATGCCTGATAAAAAAAACATCTCATTGTTTTTAGGTTCAAATTTTCACTATGTCATTTATCCAGTATCTCCTAATGGTGATTTAAACTTTATAGCTTTAATGAAATTTAAACTTTCAAAGGATGAGCAAAAAGATTACTCATTGTTTAATGACGATATTTTTATTAAAAATATTTTAGAAAAAGTTCCACACATAAATAAGAAATTTTTTGAATATATTGAGGATTTAAAGATATACCCAGTATTTGTGAGTCATGATTTTTTTAAAGTTAAAAACAATAATATACATTTAATAGGAGATGCTTTTTTTGCTTTTCCACCATCATTTGCTCAAGGTGCATCACAATCAATAGAGGGCGCATATGAATTATTTGATGATATAGAGAATAATACTGAAAATAAATTTTTTAAAAATAGAGTTAACAAAACAAAAATGGTTAATAATCGTTCAAAATTTAATCAATTTGCTTTTCATTTATCTAATCCTTTAACAACATTATTAAGAAATATTTTTTTGAAAAGATTATTAAAAAACAAAAAGTTTTTAGAGAGTTACCTTGGTAAAGTATATAAAAACTAACTATTAGAAATCAATCTTTGTCTTAAATGATCAATAGGAACGGCGTTTCCATTCAAGTTATAATGCCAATAGGTCCATCCATTACAGCTTTCAGCACCTAAGATTGTAGCTGCTACTTTATGGATTGAGCCTTCAGTTTGAGCATGTTTAATACTACCATCAGCCCTAATTTTTGCGCTAATTTTCTTTTTGTTATCGAAAATAGTAGTTCCTGGTTTTATTATTCCTAATTCAACCAAACAACCAAAAGGTATTCTTGGTTTAGATCTACCGTTCTGAAGAATATCTAAATTATCGTCTTCTATAGGTCTTGCTTTCTTTAGTCTTTGTTCAGCAGCCTTAAAATAGGTTTTTTCTCTTTCAATTCCGCAATAATTTCTACCCAATTTTTTTGCAACTGTTGCGGTTGTTCCTGATCCTAAAAAAGGATCTAAAATTAAATCTTTTTTATTTGAAGTTGCTAATAAAATTCTGTGAAGTAGAGCCTCAGGTTTTTGAGTAGAATGCACTTTTTTCCCATTCTTTTTTAGTCTTTCAGAACCATTACAAATTGGCAATTCCCAGTTAGATCTCATTTGAAGATCGTCATTTAAACACTTTAAGGATTGATAATTAAAAGTGTATTTTGATTTTTCAGTCTTAGATGCCCAAATTAAAGTTTCATGGGCATTCGTAAAACGTGTTCCTCTAAAATTTGGCATAGGGTTTTTTTTATTCCAAATGACATCATTTAAAATCCAAAAACCTAAATTTTGAATAGCCGTTCCAACTCTAAAAATGTTATGGTAACTACCAATTACCCAGATTGCTCCATCTTTTTTTAAAATTCTTTTACATTCGCTTAACCATGAATAAGTAAAGTCATCATACTTTTTAAAATTTTTAAATTGATCCCATTTATCATTTACCGCACTTACTTTAGATCTATCAGGTCTTGTTAATTCATTTTTTAATTGTAAATTGTAAGGAGGGTCAGCAAAAATTAAATCAAAAGTTTCATCAGGAATTTTTTTAAGTTCTTGAAGGCTATCTCCGTTAATTAATTTATTTTTTAACTTTAAATTCATTTTATAAAAACAAATTAGACTCCATAAAGATTTCTTGGTCAACCTAGGATTGAATTATTTAGATTGATTTTGTATGACTAGTTATAGTGACAACTACATATGGTGTTTTTACGTGAAAACTATTTAGATTTCTTTATAGGTGAAAAGGTTTTTCTATGATGCTTTGTAACTCCTAAAACTTTTATTGCTTTTAAGTGTTGACTGGTGCCATATCCAAAATTTTTTTCCCAATTATAGCCTTTAAACTTTTTTCCTAAATTTGAAATCATTTTATCTCGTGTAACTTTCGCAATAATCGATGCCGCGGAAATAGATGGAATTTTTTGGTCACCTTTAATTATAGATTTAAGTATATAATTTTTTATATTGGGCAATTTATTTCCATCAATTAAAACGTGTGAAGGTCTTTTCTTCAGCCTCTTTATTGCTCTTTTCATTGCTAACAAACTGGCATTTAATATGTTTAAATTTTCAATCTCTTTTAAAGATGCCTTCCCAATTGCCCAAACAGAATTTTTTTTGATATGTTCGAATACGACTTTGCGATTAGAACTCGATATACTTTTTGAGTCTTTTAGTAATTTTGTATTTATAGATTTTTTTAAAATAACTGCAGCAGCATAGACTGGTCCAACTAAACTTCCTCGACCAACTTCATCTACTCCAGCAATTATTTTCATTGAATTTGTATATCTAAATCTTTAATTTTTTCTCTGATTTTCTTTAAATCTTCCCAGGAATATTTTTTTTTATCTGGATATCTAATTAAATAAGATGGGTTAAAAGTAATTATTGTCGGCAATATTTTGTTACCTATAATAATTTCCTTCCAGACACCCCTTTCATTTGAAATTTGATTATTTAACCCTGTAACAGCTTCCATTGCAGTAATACCCATCAGTACTAAAATTTTAGGTTCAATAATTGAGATATGTTCCTTAAGAAAAATTGAATACCGCTTTATTTCTAGAGACGAAGGTTTTCTATCATTTGGTGGTCTAAAATTGATTGAATATGTCGAATAAACTTTTTCTTTTTTGATATTGATTGCTAATAACATTTTATTTAAAAGGACTCCAATTTCACCAGTGAATGCACGAGCCTCTATATCGTCTACCTCGCTTGGAGTTTCACCAATTAACATTATAGGACTGTTAAAATCTCCGTCTCCCATAACTAAATTTTTAGAATTATCTTTCAAATTACAATTCTCAATTGAATTAATTTTTTTTTTTAGTAAAAATAATCTCTCTTTCTTGCTCATTTCATTATATTTGTTGCTTTCCACAAAAACCCCAACTCTATTTATTGGGACATTTTCAAAATCAAATTTTGACTCTATTATATTAATAAATTTTTGATCATATTTAGCATTTTGATTTAAAGTCTTTTTAGTCATAAAGTATAATAATGTTCTTAAAAAAAATTAAACTTATTTTGTTTATATTTTTAGTTTATCAAAATCCTTTGTATTCTAAAAGTAATAGTTTTGACAATTTCGATTCCAGGAGTTTATCAAATTATTTTTCAGGAATTATAGCATTTGAAAATAATGATAATTCAAAAGCATTAAAATTTTTTAATACATCAAAAATTTTAATAAATAAACATGATCCTTATTTAAAAAGGTATATTTACTCTTTGGTTTTAGAAAATAAAGTTAACCAGGCTATAAATATTATTAAACAAAATAAAATTAAAAACAAACCTCAATTTTTTGAAAATTACTTATTGTTAACAATTGATAGTTTAAAAAGTGTTGATTTTATTGAGGCTTATAACTACATATCTGAGGCTAAAAAACTTGTTAAACAGGACCAATTTAATTTAGCTATTTTAGACACTTTAAGAGACTATGTATTCGTATTTAAAGAAAAAAGATTATCAAATCAAAAAGATAATTATGGAAATCTTACTAAAATTTCAAAGGCTTTTCAGAGCTGTTATATAGGAGACAACAAAACAAAAATTCTTTTTTCTAATTTGATAAATAAAAAGGATGCTGATTTAACTAGATACACTTTCTTTTATTTGGCATACTTAATTGAGAACAATCAAATTGATGATGCTCAGAAGGTTACTGAAGATATCAAATATATAAACACTTCTTTACTTTTATCCCAGGCAAAGAGCTGGATTGAAAATGGTGATGAAAAAAGAATAAATGACGTTTTTTCATGTAGGAATCACAATGATATAATAAGTGAGTTTTTATTTTTAATATCAAATCTATATTCCTCTCAGAATGATTTTACAAAATCTAACTTTTATCTATATCTTGCTTATTATCTAAATCCAAAATTTTCTTTTAATTTATCATTAATTACCGAAAACCAATTTGTAAATAAAGAGTACGATAAAGCTAAAAAAACTCTTAAAAAATTTAAAAAACAGGAAGAATTTTATTATTGGTATAGATTAAAAAAAGAAGCTCAAATAATTTCAAAACAATCAAGTCAAAAAAGGTCATTAGAATATATCAAATCTAATTTTGAAAAAATTGAAAACCCCAATGAAAAAATTTTATTTGATTTAGCTAATTTTTATAAAAATGCGAAGGAATATAAAACAGCTGTAAAGTTTTATTCTAAGATTATGGATATTAGTGCAGATGATACTGAGATAAAATCAGATTTGTTATATAGAAGGGGAGCGAGTAATGAAAGGATGGGAAATTATGAGCAAGCGGACAAAGATATGCTCTTGTCATTAGAAATTGATCCAGACGATGCTTATGTTTTGAATTACCTAGCATACTCTTGGTTAGAGAGAGATTATAAGATTAATGAAGCAATCAAAATGTTAGAAAGCGCTTATGCTCTAAAAAAAAATGATCCTTATATAATAGACTCAATTGGATGGGCTTATTATTTAACAAATAATTATATTAAAGCAGAAAAGTACTTAAAAAGAGCAGTTGAATTAATGCCCGATGATGCAATAGTAAATGATCATTATGGAGATATTTTATGGAAGTTAGGATATAAAATTCAAGCAAGATATTTTTGGAAAAGTGTTTTAAAGATGGAAAATGCAGATGAAAAATTATTACATAAAATAAATTTAAAGATTGTTAAGGGGTTATAAAATGACCCATAATAAGATTAAGTCTTATGCTAAAATCAATTTAGCTTTAAATGTTACAGGTAAAACCTCTAAATTACATAAGATTGAAAGTATTGTAGGATTTGTATCCTTGTATGATTTAATTATCGTTAAGAAAGTTAAAGCTGCCAAAAATATAATTTTATTTAACGGAAAGTTTTCTAAAAATATTTCTAAAAATAATACAATTTTAAAGTTATTAAATATTTTAGAGAAAAAAAAACTACTTAATAATCAAAAATTTAAAATAAAAATTAATAAATATATACCCCTCAAAGCTGGATTAGGTGGTGGCTCAATGAATGCGGCAAATATTTTAAAATATTTGATTAAGAAAAAATTCATAAAACCAACTAAAACACAAGTAATTTCAATATGTAAATCTATTGGTTCTGATGTAATTCTAGGCCTTAATTCAACCTTTTCAATTTTAAAAAAAAATGGTCAAATTAAAGAATTTAGAAACTGTAAAAGGCTCTATACTTTAATTATTAAACCTAATTATGGTTGTTCGACTAAAGACATATTTTCGAGAGTGAGAAAATTTTCAAAACCTCAATTTGATAAGCCATCAAAAAAAATGTTTAATTTTGATCATTTAAAGGAACTTAATAACTCTCTGGAGAAGATTGTCTTCACCAAGTTTCCAGAATTAAAAAATATTAAACTTTATTTGGAAAAATGTTCAAAAGAATGTTTTGTAAGAATGACAGGTTCTGGATCTGCATTGGTTGCATATTTTAAGTCAAAAAAAATATGTGATAATGTAAAAAAAAGACTAAGTAAAAAATATAAAAATTGCTGGTGTAAAGTTGCAAAAACTATATAAATTCTTTTTTTTATGCTATACGAAATTAATATTGGGGCGTAGCCAAGTGGTAAGGCACGGGTTTTTGGTACCTGCATCCTAGGTTCGAATCCTAGCGCCCCAGCCAATTATGAAGAATTTATTTAATAAAATTTTCTCAAACTCAAAAAATTTAAATTTATTTAAGGAAAATATTCAAAATTTAACTCGAAAAAAACCTGTAGGTAAAATTTTTGATGTGATCAATTCTTACTCATCAGAAAGTGAAATTAGATATGTGGGGGGATGTTTAAGAAAAATATTTAACAATGAAGAAGTCGACGATATAGACCTAGCAACTAATTTACATCCTTCAGAAGTTTCAAAAATTTTAAAAGAGAATAGAATAAACTTTTATGAAACTGGTATTGAACATGGGACAATCACTGCAATCATAAATGATTGTAAATTTGAAATTACATCTTTAAGAGAGGATATTTTTACAGACGGCAGGCATGCAAAAGTAAAATTTTCAAAGGATTGGAAAGAGGATGCTTTAAGAAGAGATTTTACCTTCAATGCAATATATTCTGATTTAAATGGAAATTTATTTGATCCATTTAACGGAAAAAAAGATTTAGAAAATGGAGAGGTTAATTTTATTGGAGATGCTGAAAAAAGGATACAAGAAGATTATTTGAGGATATTAAGGTATATTAGGTTTTTTTCAATTTATTCTAAACAACCTCATAAGGAAAAAGTAAAAAAGATAATTAAAATTAATATTAATGGTATTTCAAGAATATCAAAAGAAAGATTACTAGATGAATTAAAAAAATTACTTGTATCAACTAATTTAGAGAAAATCTCAAATGATAAATTTAGCATCGACTTATTATCTATTATCTTCCCTGAATTGAAAAATATTAAAGTTACTCTTAAGCTTTGTAATGATAAAAAAAATTTATTTAAAAGTTTGGACTTTATCTTTATATTATCCTTAATGATTATAGAGGAAAAAGATAATTTAGAATATTTCTTATATAAATATAATATCTCAAAAAAAAATCAAAAAAGACTTAGAATTATAAATGATTTTTATAAACAAAAAATTAATCCAAAATCCTTCAATGAAACAAAATTAAACAGTATTTTTTATTATCATGGAAAGCAGGTTGTTTTAGATATCTTAAATTTTAAAACTTTTAAATCAAAAAAAAAGGATAAAGAAATATTAAATTTATTTGAATTATTTAAAAACAAAAAAACACCCAGTTTACCAATTGGAGCAGATACACTAATGTCAAAATATAGTATACCTGAGGGAAAACAGCTTGGTGTAAAGCTTAAATTAATTGAAGAAGTGTGGGTTAAAAATAATTTTAAAATTTCTGATAAACAAATTGATAGTATTGTTAAAAGCTAAATATATTTTACATCTTTTATCTCATAGTTTTTTATTCCTGCTGGAGTACTTATTTCTACAAGATCATTTTTAATTTTGCCTATTAACCCTCTGCTGATTGGAGACTGAAAATAGATTAATCTGTTTTTTAAATCAGCCTCGTCTTTTCCAACAATTTTATAATCTATTTTTTCACCTGTATCTAAATTTTCTAAAAATACAGTTGAACCAAAAATTACTTTTCCATCATTAGGTATTTTTGTAACATCAATTACATTTGCTCTTGCTAAAATATCATTAATCTCCGTTATTCTTCCTTCGTTGTGTGATTGTTCCTCCTTTGCAGCATGATATTCAGCATTCTCTTTTAAATCACCATGAGACCTTGCTTCTGCTATAGCTGCAACAATTTCAGGTCTTTTTTTTTCTTTTAAATAAACCAATTCTTGTTTTAATTTTTCTAAACCATTTAAAGTTATCGGCTCTTTATCCATTTTACTTCCATTTTGCTAGAGTTGGTAGTGACATTAAAATTCCTTCAACATTACCACCTGTCTGTAATCCAAATTTTGTACCCCTGTCGTATAAAAGATTAAATTCTACGTATCTACCTCTCTTAACATACTGTATTTCTTTGTCTTTACTAGTCCATTTTTTTTTGGTCTTTTTTTTTATAATTTGATCAAAGATTAATTGGAATGTTATTCCAACATCTCTCACAAATTTAAAATCTTTTTCAAAGTTATTTTTTTTATAATCAAAAAAAATACCACCAATACCTCTTGGCTCTTTCCTATGTGGTAAATAAAAATATTCATCACACCACTTTTTATATTTTTTATAATATTTTTTATTATGTCGATTACACATATTTTGTAGAGTTTTATGAAACTTTTTTTTTTCTTTGCTATCTTTCTTAGACGGAGTGATATCTATCCCCCCACCAAACCAATCATAAGTAGTACAGATGTACCTCGTATTAAAATGCATTGCAGGAATATTAGGGTTTTTCATATGCATCACTACAGATATTCCTGATGCCCAAAACCTAGGGTCCTTTTCGGCTCCAGGAATATTTTTTTGAAATTTTTTTGGAAATTTTCCATAAACTTGTGAGAAATTTACTCCAACTTTATCAAAAATTTTTCCATCTTTTAAAATTCTATATTCACCACCACCCTCATCTTTTTTCAGATTTCTCTTCCAAGAAGTTGATTTAAAATTAATTTTATTTTTCTCAAAATCAACAATTCTTTTGCAGAAAATTTCTTGTAATGATTTAAACCAATTACTTGCCAATTTTTGTTTAATTTCTAAATCCATTTAAATCAATTTAGTCTGCTTTAAACATTCAGCCAAAATTATTGCTACAGATGATGCGATATTAAGTGATCGTTTATTATTTCTCATTGGTATCTTTAATCTATGATTAATCATTTTATGAACAGTCAGAGGCACCCCTGCACTTTCTCTTCCAAATAAAATTGTATCATTTTTATCAAATTTAAAATTTATATAAGACACTGATGCTTTAGTAGTCATTAGTATAATTCTTTGATTCATTTTTTCCTTAAAAAAATGATCATAGCTTTGGTAATATCTTACCTCTTTTTCATCCATATAATCCATGACAACCCTTTTAAATCTTCTGTCGTTTATTAAAAATCCACATGGCTCTATAATTTCTAATTTAGCTCCCAGACATGCACAGGTTCTCACTATAGCGGCAGTATTTTGAGGTATATCAGGTTCAAATAACGCAATTTTGGGCCTATCCTTTGTTGATTTCTGTGTCATTCTATCAGTAGTAAATTTGGTATTTTATACTATATGAAATTATGTATTTAAGTAGAAATATTCTATAAAAAATATATTTAATAAATTTACTAATGACAGAAAACAAAACTAAAAGAAGAGATTTTTTATTTACAGCAACTTATGCAGTTGGAGCCGTAGGAGCAGCGGCTGTAGTTTGGCCCATGATAGACCAAATGAATCCGGATGCATCCGTAAAAGCATTAGCAAGTACTGAAGTTGATGTAAGCTCAGTAGATCCTGGAAAAACTATAACAGTGTTATGGAGAGGTAAACCAGTTTTTATTCGAAGACGAACCCAAGATGAAATAGCTGAGGCAAAATCTGTTGACATAGAGAAATTGAAACATCCTGAAAAAGATGAAGATCGTGCAAAAAATCCTGAGTGGTTAGTAATGCTTGGAGTTTGCACTCATTTGGGTTGTGTACCTTTAGATCAAAAAGGAGATTACAATGGTTGGTTCTGCCCTTGTCACGGCTCTCATTATGATATTTCTGGAAGAATTAGGAAGGGTCCTGCTCCAACAAATATGGAGATACCAGAATATAAATTTGTTGATGCTAACACAATTAAGATTGGATAATTTTTTATGAGTGAACACGAATACATACCGAAATCAAAAGTTGGAAAATGGTTTAATGATAGATTGCCACTTCTAAC
The DNA here is from genome assembly GCA_902609915.1 of uncultured Pelagibacteraceae bacterium. Taxonomy (GTDB): domain Bacteria; phylum Pseudomonadota; class Alphaproteobacteria; order Pelagibacterales; family Pelagibacteraceae; genus Pelagibacter. Next base: position 63,379 of record CACLTO010000002.1, on the reverse strand, counting down.
ATTAGCAAACCATTTAACAGATTATCCAACACCTAAAAATTTAAATTATTGGTGGACGTTTGGTGGAATTCTTACTTTTTGCCTAATCACTCAAATAGTCACAGGATTAGTTCTGGCTATGCATTACATTGCTCATGCTGATATGGCTTTCGGAAGTGTTGAACATATTATGCGAGATGTTAATTATGGATGGCTAATAAGATATATCCACGCTAATGGAGCTTCAATGTTTTTTTTAGCAGTCTATATTCATATCTTTAGATCTTTGTTCTACGGGTCTTATAAATCGCCAAGAGAGATTATATGGATAATTGGTATAATTATTTATCTTCTTATGATGGCAGCAGCCTTTTTAGGTTATGTTCTTCCATGGGGACAAATGAGTTTTTGGGGCGCAACAGTTATTACTAATCTGTTTAGCGCTATTCCTTTAGTGGGTGAGGGGATAGTAACATGGTTGTGGGGAGGATATTCTGTAGACAATCCAACGTTGACAAGATTTTTTACTTTACACTACCTGATACCATTTTTAATTTTAGGTTTAGTTGTTTTACATATTTGGGCTCTCCATGTTCCCGGAAATAATAACCCGATTGGTATCGATGTTAAAAAACCTTCAAAAGACACAGTGCCATTTCATCCCTACATAGTAATTAAGGATGGTTTTGCACTATTAATGTTCATGATTGTTTTTGCTTTTTTTGTTTTTTATACACCAAATATTTTAGGTCATGCTGACAACTACATTGAAGCGAATCCTCTTGTAACGCCAGCGCATATAGTTCCAGAATGGTATTTGTTACCCTTTTATGCAATCTTAAGATCAGTTCCGGATAAGCTTTTAGGTGTTATAGCAATGTTGTCTGCTATTTTAATATTAGCCGCATTACCTTGGTTGGATACATCAAAAATTAGATCTGCAGTTTTCAGGCCTTTATATAAACAGTTTTATTGGATCTTAGTAGCTGATGTTTTAATTTTAGGATATGTTGGAGCTATGCCAGCAGAAGGTCTTTACCTATTGATTGCACGGATAGCAACTGCATACTATTTTTTACATTTTTTAGTGGTTCTCCCAATTTTAGGTTTTAAGGAGAGAACTACACCCGTTCCTTTAAGCATTACAGAGCCTATTTTAGGTGGATCCCCAAATCTTGCTACAGTGAAAAATAAGGACAGTTTTAAAGGGTGAAAAAATTTTCTAGAATATCATTCTTAATATTTTTATTTATTGGATTTCAATTAAGCTCTAACGCTGCAGAAAAAGTAGAGTATTTAAAAACTGATTGGAGTTTCAAAGGTCCTTTTGGTAAGTTTGATCGAGCTGCACTTCAAAGAGGATACCAAGTTTATCAAGAGGTATGTTCTTCGTGCCACTCAATGAAATATTTAAGTTATAGAAATTTAGTAGAGAAAGGTGGACCTGAATTTTCAGTGGAACAAGCAAAAGCTATTGCAGCGTCGTTTGAAGTAAAAGATGGACCAAATGCTGATGGTGAAATGTTTATGAGACCAGGAAGGCTGTCGGATAAATTAGTTATGCCTTATGAAAATGAAAAAGCTGCTCAAGCTGCTAATGGTGGTGCATATCCTCCTGATATGACTGTTTTGGTAAAAGCTAGAGGGGGTGGAGTCGATTATATTTACTCACTTCTTCAAGGATATGAAGATCCACCAATTGGAGTAAGCTTAGACGATGGTGTTTATTATAACAAGTACATGTATGGAAATAAAATTAAAATGTCTAATCAGCTTTCTGAAGGCTTAGTAGAATATTCTGATGGGACAAACGCTAGTGTTGAACAAATGGCTAAAGATGTGTCGACTTTTTTAATGTGGACTGCAGAACCTCATTTAGAAACACGTCATAGAATGGGTTTTAAAGCAATCGTATATTTAATTATTTTAACAACTTTAGTTTATTTTAGCATGAAAAGAATTTGGTCACGTGTTAAAACGGATGTTTAAGATATCACCATCTTTAACTATATAGTCTTTTCCTTCTAATCTCATTTTACCATTAGTTCTAGAGTTTACCCATCCATCATTAGCAACAAAGTCGTTATATGAGATTGTTTCAGCTCTAATAAATCCTTTTTCAAAATCAGAGTGAATTTCACCTGCAGCTTTAGGTGCGGCACAGTTTTTTTGTATAGTCCAAGCCCGTGTCTCCTCTGGACCTGAGGTAAAAAATGTCTCTAGTTCTAAAATTTTATAACCTTTCTGAATTAACATATTTAAACCTGTTTCTTTAAGCCCAATCATTTCCATATAGTTTTTTTTCTCGCTATTTTCTAATTCATTTATTTGATTTTCAATATCAGCAGATATAATCAAAGTATTTTCTTGTCCAAATTTATTAATAAAAGTTTTAGTGTAATCGTTTCCATTTTGAATACTTTTTTCGTCTACATTACAAACAAATATTTTAGGTTTTAAAGATAATAGTCCACTCGAATAAAGTTGTTTTTTATTAAATTGAGATTTCAAACTAATTAAATCCTTATCAGTATTAATTAATTCCAAAGCAGCTTTTAGAATTTTAATTTGATCTTTGTCGACATTTTTTTTGTTATTTTTTTCTAATCTTTTTTGAATAGACTCTAAGTCAGCTAACATCATTTCTGTTTCAATTATTTCTAGGTCTCTAACAGGATCGACAGTGGGATTTACATTTTGAATATCATCAGAATCAAAGCATCTAATCATGTGAATCACAGCATCGACTTCTCTTATATGTGATAGAAATTTATTGCCCAAGCCTTCACCTTTTGATGCTCCTTCTACTAAACCGGCGATGTCAACAAAAGAAATTGTTGTATGAATAATTTTTTTGGAATTTGAAATCTTTCCTAAATTATCTAATCTTTTATCAGGAACACCAACTACGCCTATGTTAGGATCTATAGTGCAAAAAGGAAAATTCGCAGCTTGTGCTTTATTTGAATTAGTCAAAGCATTGAAGAGAGTAGATTTACCAACATTTGGTAAACCCACAATTCCACATTTGAAACTCATTATTTATTATTAACTGTGCTAGAAAACAAATCTAGTTTTTTGTCAACTAGAAATGAAATTTCATCTACAATATGATCCGAGATCTTTTCTATACCTAATGACTCATCTTCATCAAAATTTTGTAAAACATAGTCAGCAACTTCAATATTATCTTTAGGTTTTCCTATTCCAATTCTTACTCTGGAATAGTCTTTGCCAATAAACTTATCAATTGAAGCAATCCCATTATGACCTGCACTTGATCCACCAAATTTAGCTTTTATTTTTCCAAATTCAATGTCAAGGTCATCATGAAAAACTATTACATTTTGTGCATCAATTTTGAAATATTCAATTAATTCTCTTATACAAATTCCTGAATTATTCATAAAAGTAAGAGGTTTGATGGCATATACTTTTTTATTTCCTATGTTACCGGTAGTCAGAAGTCCTTTAAATTTTGGTTTCTGTTTTGAGAGACTGAATTTTTTATTTATAGAATCTATAATTTTAAACCCAACATTATGTCGATTGTTTTGACTATCGGGTGTTGGGTTACCCAAACCTACAAATAATAGCATAAATCTAATATTAAATTTTCAATTTCAGTTGATTATTTTTTTTCTTCAGCAGGCTTTTTGTCGGCTGGTTTTTTTTCGTCACCTTCTTTTTTATCACCTTTTGCTGCCTCTGCTGCTGATTTATCTCCATCTGCAGCTACCGCAGTGGTTCCTTCAGCTCCTTCTTCGCCCTCGGCAGCCTCGGTCTCAGCAGGCTTTTCAGGCTCTTTCATAACTGTTGGTGCAGCTAAAGTTGCAATGACAAAATCTCTTCCTTGTATTGTCGGTACGACTTCAGGATCCAATTTTACTGAAGAAATTTTAAAACTTTCTCCTATGTCAATACCATCCAGATCTAACACTAAATTTTCAGGAATTTTTTCACTAGGACATTTTAGTTCAACTTTTCTTCGAACAATATTAAGTACACCACCTTTTTTTAATCCTGGAGACTTATCATGATTTATAAAATTAACAGGTATTTCGATTTTAATCTTTACTCCTGGCACTACTCTTAAAAAGTCTACATGAATAGGTTCATCACTTATAACATGATATTTAATTTCTTTAGGTAATACATTTTGAGATTTGCCATCAACATTCAATGAAATTATATTAGAAAAAAAATTTTTTTTTTCGATGAAGTTTTTAAGTAATTTTTTAGAAATAGATATCTTTTGATTTATATCCTTTCCACCATAAACGATAGCAGGAATACTACCACTATTCCTTATCGCATTTAACTGACCCTTTGTAGAGCTATCTCTTACATTTGCATCAAGTGAATTCATCAAGGAGAGTTTTTTAACCCATGTTTATAAATAATCAAGACATTTATTTGAATAAATCTGATACCGAAGTTGAGTTTGAAATTCTTTTTATTGCTTCACCCATAAGACCTGAAATCGGTAAAACCTCAATATTCTTAACGTTTTTTGTTTTTTGATCATTATCTATTGTGTCTGTTATGACTAACTTTTTTATTACCGAATTTTTTATTTTCTTGATTGCATCACCAGTTAATACTCCATGAGTTATATAGACATATACCTCTTTTGCTCCTCTGGATTTTAAAGCTTTAGCAGCATTTACAATTGTTCCACCTGAATCAATTATGTCATCTACTATAATACAAGTCTGACCTCTTACATCACCAATTACGTTCATTACTTGTGACTGGCCAGGTTTAGGTCTTCGTTTATCAACAATGGCAAGACCAACATTCAGAAGTTTTGCAAGCGCTCTAGCTCTCTCTGTTCCACCAACATCTGGAGCAACACAAATAATTTTTTTACTTTTGATCTTTTTTTTCGCATGTCTTGCAAATATTGGAGTAGAAAAAAGATTGTCTACTGGAATATCAAAGAATCCTTGAATTTGACCTGCATGCAAATCAACTGTTACAACTCTATCAGCACCTGCTTTTGTAATTAGATTTGAAACTAGTTTTGCTGATATAGATGTTCTTGGAACAACTTTTCTATCTTGTCTAGCATAACCAAAATAAGGTATTACTGCAGTTATGTTTTTTGCTGATGATCTTTTAAGTGCATCTATACATAATAATAATTCCATTAAATGGTCGTTAGCTGGAGATGAAATAGATTGAATAATGAAAATACTATTACCCCTGATGTTTTCATTAATTTCTGTATAAATTTCTCCATCTGCAAATTTTCTGATGCTTGAATTTACTAATTTTGTTTTTAAGTATTTAGCAATATTCTTACTTAAAATTTTATTGCTATTTCCAGTTAATAGTTTCATTGAAAACACTAATTAATCATAATTAAGGAAATATTTCTACCATAATCATCATGATTCGAAGTTAAGGACTGTCTTGCACTAAAAAATTTATTTTTTTTATCGAAAGTATCAATATTTATTGTCTCAATTTTTGATATTTTCATTAATTTAAGTTGAGATTTTACATAGTTAGGAAGATTAAAATATATTAGATTTTTTCTTTTTTTAAAAAATATAATATTTTTTTTATTTTTTTTTAAAAATTTTTTTTTGAAATCGTCTTTCACTTTATAATTTTTTTGAGCAATACATGGACCGATTGCAGCAGTTATATCATTTGTCGCACAACCTTTATTTATCATGAAGCTTATCACTTTTGAGATGATTCCCTTAATAGCTCCCTTCCATCCCGCATGAATAACAGCTATCATTTTTTTTTTATGACTGTAAAGTAAAACTGGTGCACAATCCGCTGTTAAAACAGCTATTGGTAATTTTTTAACATTTGTAATTATCGCGTCCGCTTTGAATCTACTAAATTTTTTTGGAATATTATTTAAAAAAACAAATTTATTACTATGTACTTGATGAACCAGAAATATATTTTTGGCATTTTTACTAATTTTGTTCTTTACAATATTTAAATTTTGTAAAACTTTTGTTTTTTTATCTTTTGAGCCAACCCCACAATTTAAACTTTTATAAATACCTTTTGATCTACCACCACTTTTATTAAAAAAACCATGCTTAATTTTTTTAAATTTGGATAATTTTTTTGAAAAAATCAGTTAAAACCCCATTTTAAAATTATTTTTTTGTTTTTTTACGAACATAACTTTAAATATATTTCCCATATGGTTTTCATCAATGAGTCTTTTTAATCTAAAATAAATATCTGTTTTTTCTGAGAAATTTTTATTTTTAGATATTATCTCAGCTCTTTTTTTAATCCCCATTTTTACTAAAAAGTCTCCTTGTGTAGTCATAATATTATTTAAACCACCAAATCTCTTAATTATTTTTTTAAATAAATAAAAATTTATATTGTACGTGATATCTGACTTTCCAACTTTTTTTAAAATATCCTTATATTTGTGATTTGATATTGCTTTCAGAGTATCTGTCATTTTTTTTTCAAAATACCCATAATCTATAATTAATAATCCACCATTATTTTTTTTTATAATTTTAGCGATTTTTTTCAAATATTTTACGCTAAGTAATGAATATTCAATAAAATTTTGGTCTTTAGAAATACTGTAATTAATTTTTTTCTCAAATTTTTTCATATTGATTTTTTTACAAAAAAAAAAGGGTTTTTTTTTGTTTTTAATATTTACATATCTCTCAAACCATAGGTTATTTATTTTAATGAATTGTTTAATTGCTATTGAGTCAAAAAATTCATTTGCAATAAAAATAGTTTGACTAGGCTTAATTTTTTCAATATCTGAGACCCAGGTCACCTTTTCTTTTAATAATTCTTTCTTTTGATTTTTGATAAGTTTTGGACTTTTTTCATGAATTATAATGTTACAAGAATTAAAAAAATTTGGAAATTTTTTAAAAGTTTCAATCAATATCTTCATCATCGAACCATTTCCTGCTCCAAGCTCAACTAAATTAAAATTTTTAGGAGAACCTAAATTTTCCCAAAACCCTATTGTCCAAATAGCTATCACCTCAGAAAATAATCTTGAAATGTTGGGTGCTGTAACGAAATCACCATCTTTTCCAAAAGGATTTTTTTTCATGTAGTAACCAATTTTTTTATCGTAAAGAGCTAAATCTATAAACTTATCTAAAGGAATACTAAAATTATTTTTCGATGGCATATTTTAAAAAACTTAAATAAATACCAATTATTAAAAATATTAAGCTAATTATTTGTCCCATACTTAGACCTAACAAGATATAGCCCAAATGCTCATCTGGCACTCTTAAAAATTCTATAAAAAATCTAAATGCAGAATAAATTAATAAAAACATTCCTGAAATAAATCCTGGATTTTTTTTCCAAAATTTTTTTCTTAAATAAAGCAATATAAAAAATAACAATATTCCCTCAAAAAATGCTTCATAGAGCTGCGAGGGGTGGCGATATAAATTGTCTATTTGAATAAACTTTACTCCCCATGGCAAACTTGTCTCTGTACCATATAGTTCAGAGTTAATAAAATTAGCAACTCTTCCAAAGAAAATTCCAATAGGCGCTACAGTTGATACAATATCAAGATAAACATATGGATCTTGATTGTTTTTTTTTGCAAACCAAATACTTGTAAGAATAACTCCTAAAAGTCCCCCGTGAAATGACATACCGCCTTGCCAAATAATAAAAATTTCTAATATATTATTTATATAGTAATCTAAATTGTAAAATATTACATAACCTAGTCTTCCTCCAACAATAATACCTATAATTAAAAAAGTTATGTAATCATCAAATTTTTCTATAATTTTATCATTTTTGATGAAAAATTTTTTAGCTAAAATCCATCCTATTATTATTCCAAATACATAGGCTAAAGAATACCATCGAAAGTTAAGTGAGAATATACTAAAAGCAACTGGGTCAAAATTATTAATGAACATTTTAAATTAAAATAATAAGGTAAAGATATAATAATTAAATTAGTAAATATATGAAAAATTCAAAATTTATGTTTGATAAGATTTCTAAGTTATTGGAACAAGGTTTAATTTCTTCTAGAGATTTAGCAAGTGAAATGGTTAATATTCTAAAATCAAAAAGAGATGAAATTGTATTTAAAATGAAGCTAACTAGTAAAGATGAATTTGATGTTTTGTCTAAAAGAGTTGAAATACTAGAAAAAAAACTTGAAAAAAATAAAACTAAAACAAAAAAAATTAAACGGGCAAAAAAATCTTAACCTCTAGTCCATTTAAGGAGGATTTATTTAATCTGATATTACCTCCATGTGATCGAACAATATCAGAAGCTATTGATAAACCCAAACCTACGCTTGATTTTGAGTCTGCTCTTCCTTTATCAATTTTATAAAAAGGTTTAAATACATTTTCATATTCATTTTCTGGAATGCCAGGCCCGTCATCCTCAACTTTGACAACTAAATTTAGTTTTTTCTTCGATAGTTCAACATTTAGCTTATTTCCATATCTTATAGAATTTTCTATAAGATTATTAAAACATCGTTTAATCAAATTTTTTCTGCCATTAAAGTAAATTCTTGATGGAATATCTCTAGATATATTTCTATTGTTATATTTGTCTATAATTTCATCCATTAACTCACTTAGATCAAATAATTCATCTTTTTCTACAAATGATGAGCTTGTAAACTGAAGATATTCATTAAGCATTTTTTCCATTTCATTAATGTCTTCGGTTAACTTTTCTGCTGTTGACTTATCTTTTATAAATGCTGTTTGTAATTTCATTCTTGTAAGAGGAGTTCGTAAATCATGACTAATACCTGATAACATTTCTGATCTTTGATTTAGATGCCTCATTATCCTTTTTCTCATTCTCTCAAATTCGTAACCTGCTTGACGTATCTCAGCTGCACCAGAGGGTTTAAATTGGTCAACATTTTCCCCTTTACCAAATTTTTCGGCTGCTTTTGCTAAAGCTGTTATTGGTCTTGTTTGATTCTTTAAAAATATTAATGATATGATAACAACTATAAAAGCAGGAACTGTTATCCATAGTCCAAATAATCTTGCAGAGGTGCTTGTAAGCCTGTCTTTGGGAACTAAAAATTTAAAATATCCATTTTGATATTTAATTCTTAAATCAAATAATTCTTTGTAGTTTGTCGTGTTAAACCAAAAAATTTCAGGCCCAAATTTAGATTTCAACTCTCTTCTAAGAGTTCTATCTATAGGACTGAACCATCGTTCATCAAAAGAAAATTTAAAATTTTTGTCTTCAACAAATTCAATATTCAAATCTTGATATAAAGAAAAAATATTTTTTATTTCTTCTTTTTCATAATTATCATTACTGTAAACTTCAATGAAAGTTTGTATCTCACTCACTAAAGCTCTAGTCATACCTTTGTTAGTTTTTATCCAAAGACTATCAAAAAAAACTATAGTGATAGTTAATTGAATTAAAATCACTGGTATAGCAACTATTAGTAACGCTCTATAAAATAGTCGTTTAGGCAACAGATTTTTAAAAAATTTACTCAATCCATAAAACATATCCCACTCCTCTTATTGTTTGAAGAAATTTTGGGTTTTTTGGATCAACCTCAATTTTTTTTCTTAATCTTGTTATGATTACGTCAATTGATCTTTCTTTATCCAAATCAATAAATTTACCTATTTCTTCTCTGGCAAATACTTTTCCAGGATTATTTATCATTTTTTCCAATATTGTTTTCTCAGTGACGTTGATTTTAAACTCTAAATCATTTTGAAAAATTACTTGTTTATTCAAATCAATTTTAACTTTTGCAAACTCAATGATTCTTTTTGAATTATTTTCTTTAGTTTTATTAATTATATTTTTTATTCGTAAATCAAGTTCTTTCGGCTCAAAAGGTTTTGCTAAATAATCATCAGCACCCATCTCTAATCCCTCAATTCTTTCATTAGGTTCACCTTTAGCTGTCAATAAAATTATTGGAGTACTAATATCTTTTTTATGTTCATTCAAAAAATCAAGACCACTTTTTCCAGGCATCATTATATCTAAAATAATTAAATCAAATTTGATAATTTCGATTTTTTCCTTAGCTTTTTCAGCACTATTAGCTGTTGTAACCAAGTATTTTTTTTCATTTAAATACTTTTTTACTAAAGATCGAATACCCTCGTCATCATCCACTACTAAGATATGTGCGCTGAAATCATCCATTAATTATTTTTTTTAAAACTTCGTCAAAATTTAGAACTTCTTGTGAGCTAGAATTAAGCAAAGCATTATAAATTCTTTTCTTCTGGATTTCAAAAATTTCGTTAAAAATTTTTTTTCCTTTTTCATTTAGGAAAATATGCTTTATTCTAGTGTCATTGATATCTTTATTGAAGAAAATGGCATCTAATTTTATTAAGTCCTTTAAGACCCTATTTAGACTTTGTTTGGTAACCTTAAGTTTTCTCATAAGCTCTGATATTGAAATTCCCTCATACATGGATATTAGGTGTATTGTCTTTTGGTGAGCTAAACCAATATGATATTTGTTTAGAATTTTTTTAGAATCTGAAAATGTTTCTCTATAACCTATAAATAATTTTTCAATTAAGTGTTTTAATTGTTCATCTTTTAAATATAAAAGCTCTTTCATCACAGGTAAGTTATATTGACATATTATATATACACAGATATTTTTCAGTAATATTTTTAAATTTCATACATGATACCTTACGACAAAAGATCAGGAAACATATGGTACAATGGCAAATTAGTGGATTGGTCTGATGTTAAAGTACATGTTTTAAGCCACGGTTTACATTATGCTAGTTGTGTTTTTGAGGGTGAGAGAGTTTATGAGGGGTCAATTTTTAAATTAGAGGAACATACTTCAAGGTTTTTTTACTCTGCAAAAAGAATGGGATTTGAAATACCCTTTACTGAAGATGAGATAAATGCCGCATCAAATTCTATAATTAAAAATCAAAGAGTTGAAAACGGATATGTTAGACCTGTAGCATGGAGGGGAAGTGAAATGATGGCTATCTCAGCTCAACAAACAAAAATTCATGTTGCAATAGCTACTTGGGAGTGGGGCTCTTATTTTGATCCGAAATTAAAGATTGAAGGAATAAAATTAAATATTTCTAATTGGAGAAGACCTGCACCAAATACAATACCTTGGGATACAAAAGCCTCGGGCTTATATATGATCTGCACACTATCAAAACATGAAGCTGAAAAAAATGGTTTTACAGACTCTTTAATGTTGGACCATGAAGGAAATATTGCTGAAGCTACGGGAGCTAATATTTTTTTTAAAGATAAGAATGGTGAACTCCACACTCCTGTACCCGACTCTTTTTTGGATGGAATAACCAGAAGAACCGTAATTGAAATTGCAAAATCTAAAAATATCAAGGTTAATGAGAGAAAAATTAATCCAGATGAATTAAAAAATTTTGTAGGATGTTTTTTAACAGGTACAGCAGCAGAGGTTACTCCAGTATCTTGTATCGCTGAAAATCAATTTAAAGTTTGTGATTTGATTATTGGTTTAAATGAGAGTTATCAATCCTTGGTTAGGAATAATAAGGCAGCCTAATCTTTATTATCCTCTGATATTGCATGATCAATTCCTCTACGCATATATTCATAACCAGTAAAAAGTGTTAGAGCAGCCGATAACCATAAAAGGATTATTCCTATTGTTTGAGCATTGTAATCTTGAAAATTAATTATTTTGTTCCCAGTTTCACCTGAAAGTAACAGTGCTATAGAAACCATTTGCAAAACTGTTTTTAATTTTGCCAAATTTGAAACAGGTAATTTGATTTTTCCCTTAGCTAAAAATTCTCTTAAACCTGAAATTAAAATTTCTCTTGTTAAAATAATTATTGCTGCAATCACTTCATAACTTCTTATTGTTCCATCCATTACTAACAAGATTAATGCGGTAGCTACGATAATTTTATCTGCTATTGGATCTAGTAATTCACCTAACTTAGACTCTTCACCAAGAATTCTTGCTAACATGCCATCTAAAAAATCTGTAAAAGACGCCACAATAAATAATATTAAAGCTGTCAAGTCTCCATAAAACCCGGGTAAGTAAAAAGCTAAAACAAAAAAAGGAACAATTAAAATTCTTCCTATAGTTAAAATATTTGGAATTTTGTTTAGCATAATTTTTTTATTCGTGAAAAAAGTTATATATCTTTTTTGCAACTTTTACTTCAACACCGTCTACTGATTTTATCTCATCAAGACTAGCCGACTCAACAGCTCTAGCAGATCCAAAATGATTTAAAAGTGCCCTTTTTCTTATTGAGCCGATCCCCTCTATTTGATCTAACAATGATTTACTTATTCCCTTTTTCCTTTTTGCTCTATGAGCACTAATCGCAAATCGGTGAGATTCGTCACGAATTCTTTGAAGAAAAAATAAAGTAGGATCATTTTTTGTAAATTTGAATTCTTTTCCATTATGAAAAAAAGTTTCATTGCCACTATTTCTAAATTTACCTTTTGCTATAGCAATAATAGGGATATCGTGGAGTCCTAATTCATTTAAGGTTTCTCTTGCTATAGAGTATTGTCCCTTTCCGCCATCAACCATGACTAAATCTGGAAAAGATAAATAATTATCTTTTTCTTGGACAGCTTTTTTAAATCTTCTATTTAAAACTTCACGCATCATTCCGTAGTCATCTTGCTCATTTTTTTTGTTTTTTATATTAAATTTTCTGTACCTTTTTTTTATAAATCCTTCATCTCCATAAGATATTAAAGCACCAACACTATTAGCTCCCTGCATATGACTATTATCATAAACTTCAATAAGATTTATATTTGTTTCTAAATTAAATTTAGCAGTTACTGCTTCAAATAATTCTCGGTTATTCTGGCTTTCATAAAGTTTTCTATTTAAACTATCTTTAGCATTTTTAATGGCTTGATTGATTACTTTTAGCTTTGAGCCTTTTTTAGCCACAGAGATATTAATCTGCTTACCCTCTTTTTGTGAAAGTGTCTTTTCAATCAATACCCTCTCTTTAATTTCCTCAGATAAAATTATTGATGATGGGACACTTTTATTTTCATAAAATTGTGAAACAAAAGAATTTATTATATTACTTAATCTTTCATCTGGGTCGTGTTTTGGAAAAAAAGCTTGATTACCCCAGTTTTGTTTTGATCTATAGAAAAAAACCTGGATACAAGTTTTGCCTGACTCTTTATACCCTGCTATTACATCTGCCTCGATCAAGTTTGCTTCATTAATTCTTTGTGAGGATTGAATAATATTCAAAGATTTAATCCTATCTCTTAGAATTGTTGCTTTCTCAAAGTCCAAATCCCCGCTTGCCTTTTCCATTTGATCAGAAAGACTTTTTTGTATTTTTCTAGATTTACCAGATACAAATTCTATTGCATCATCTACTGTTTTTTTGTAATCCTCCTTTTCTATATAACCAACACAAGGTCCTGAACATCTTTTAATTTGGTATAAAATACATGGGCGCTCTCTATTTTTAAAAACTGTATCATCACAAACTCTTAAATGAAAAATCTTTTGTATCATTTTAATTGTCCAATTGGCCGAACCTGCAGATGCAAAGGGCCCGAAATAAAAACCCTCATTTGTTTTCTTTCCACGATGTCTTTTTATCTGTGGCCATTTTTCTTTATTACTAATAAAGATAAATGGAAAAGATTTATCATCTCGTAATAAAATATTGAATTTAGGTTTATGTTTTTTAATTAAATTCGCCTCAAGAAGTAGTGCCTCACTTTCATTTGATGTAGTCGTTATCTCTAGTTTCCTAGTTTGTGAGAGCATTCTCTCAGTCCTAATAATATGATTTTTTTCAGATACATAGCTTTTCAGTCTATTTGGTAAATTTTTTGCTTTACCAACATAAAGAATATCCCCTTTATCATTTAGCATTCTATAGACCCCAGGTAATTTAGGAATAAGAGTGAGTTCTTTTTTAATTACTTCTTTTCCTATTTCAGAACTTATCATGACTTCTTTTTTTGGTAATTTGAATACCAACTGATGAGCAGTCTTTTAAAATCTCTAATTTTTCAATTTTTAACATTATCTTACCAATCCTCTTGTCTTTAAATAATTCATCAAAAACTGCCTCTGCAAGGGACTCTAAAAAATTGTAGTGTTTCTTTTTGACTAGTTTTGTTATTAATTTAACCACTGTTCCATAATTTACTATGGACTTAATGTCTTTATCGTTAGTAGGTTTTTTATTCTCATAGTCAATTTCAAGACTAAACTTAATTTTTTGAGATTTCTCTTTTTCAAAATCATAATAACCAAGTTTAAGATCTAAAATAAGTTCATTAATTAAAATTTTTTTCTCGTAATTAAATAAGCTTTTTGATTTATCGATCTTAATTATTCTAAGATTATTTCTTTTCATTCTTTACCACCCATTATATCCGGTGTTTGCCAGTTTAAACTTTGTCCACTGTCAATTGCTAAAACCTGACCAGTAATAGAGCTGTTTTTTATAAAAAAGTCAACAGCACTACAGATTTCATTAACATTAACTTGTTGTTTTAACGGCGTGGCAAAATACTGTTTTTTAAAGTGTTTTTCAGTTTGTCTTTTATTTTTAATTGTTGGACCTGGAGCTATGCCATTTACACGTATTTTTGGTGCTAAGCTCATTGCACTTGTTTTGGTTAAAGTATAAAGGCCCGTTTTACTTAACGTATATGAAAGAAAGTAAGGTGTTAATTTAAAGACTCTTTGGTCAATAATGTTTATTATATTGTTATTTTTTCCTCTGGTATTTTTGGCAAAACCTTTTGATAGTAATGCAGGTGCTTTAAGATTTGCATTTAAATGAAGATCCCAACTTTTGACTGAAAAATTTTCTAATTTATCATTTTCAAATAAGGAGGCATTATTAATTAAACAGTCAAAATATTTTAATTTTATTTTTGAAAATTTGACAATTTTATCAACATCATTTTCGTTACCCAGATCTGCTTTTACTAAATAAACAATAGTACCATTCTTTTTTAATTCTTTTTTAAGCTTTTCTGCTTTAGATTTAGATTTATTATAGTGAACTACAATTTCAATTTTTGGCCCCGATAATTTTTTTGCTATTGCAGCACCTATTCTGGTCGCTCCTCCAGTAATAATTATTTTGCGTGCTTCCATTTTTTATCTCTTTTTTTGGTTACTTTAGTCCCTGGCATACCCATAGTCGATCTACCTTTTGGGTAAAGTTTATTTTTTACATCGTACTGTCTGATTTTAGGATTTAATGTAATTTCTAATTCTGTACTCTCTAATTTTCTTATTTCATCTCTTATTTTTGCGGCTTCTTCAAACTCCAGATTAGAAGCGGCTTCCTTCATTTTTTTATCTAAAGCTTTAAGATGTTTCTTTAAATTTCCACCGACATTTGAACCCTCGCTAATTTTGACATAATCTTTCTCATAAACACTCTCTAAGATATCACTGATTTCTTTTTTGACTGACTTAGCATCTATTTTATGCTTTGTGTTATAATCTAATTGAATTTTCCTTCTTCTATCTGTTTCTTGAATTGCTTTTTTAATACTTTTAGTTTCTTTATCTGCATACAAAATTACTTTACCCTCAACATTCCTTGCTGCTCTACCAATTGTTTGAATTAAGGAGGTTTCCGATCTTAAAAAACCCTCTTTGTCAGCATCTAAAATTCCCACCAAAGCACACTCAGGGATGTCTAAACCCTCTCTTAATAAATTTATCCCAACAAGAACATCAAAAACTCCCATTCTCAAGTCTCTCATGATTTCTATTCTCTCTAATGTATCTATATCTGAGTGAAGGTATCTAACTTTAACCCCATTTTCATGGAGGTATTCAGTTAAATCTTCGGCCATCTTTTTTGTTAGAGTAGTAACTAAAACTCTATGATTTTTTTCAATTACTTTTTTGCATTCATGCATTAGATCGTCCACTTGATTTTTTGCAGGTCTTATTTCAACTGGAGGATCAATTAATCCAGTAGGTCTAATTACTTGATCAATAAATTTTCCTTTGGTCTGCTCTAATTCCCATGGACCAGGAGTAGCTGAGACAAAAACAGTTTGGGTTCTCATCAAATCCCATTCCTCAAATTTTAATGGTCTGTTGTCCATACATGATGGAAGTCTAAACCCATATTCAGCTAGAGTGCTTTTTCTTGATCTATCACCTTTGTACATTCCATTTAATTGTGGAACTGTAACATGGCATTCGTCAACGAAAATTAATGTATTGTCTGGGAAATATTCAAAAAGGGTAGGAGGTGGTTCGCCTGGTCTTCTTCCAGATAAAAATCTTGAATAATTTTCAATTCCAGCACAAGATCCTGTCGCTTCAATCATTTCAAGGTCAAATTTTGTTCTTTCTTCTAATCTTTGAGCCTCAAGCAATTTATTTTCTGCTTTATGTTTCTTTAGAGTAGCTTCTAACTCCTTTCTTATATTAATAACTGCTTGTTCGATAGTTGGTTTGGGAGTGATGTAATGGCTGTTGGCATATATTTTAACCAAACTTAACTCTCTCACTTGATCTCCTGTTAGAGGATCAAATTCTTCTATTTTTTCAAGTTTATCTCCAAAGAGACTTAATCTCCAAGCTCTATCTTCTAAATGTGATGGAAAAATTTCTAAATATTCACCTCTGGCTCTAAATGTACCTCTGTAAAAATTTTGATCATTTCGTTTATATTGAAGCGCTACTAAAGATTTAATTATTTGTTCTCTATTATATGCATAATTTTTTTGAAGTGTTAAGGTCATCTTACTATACGCTTCAACTGAGCCTAAACCATATATACATGACACACTTGCAACAATTAATACATCATCTCTTTCAAGAAGAGATCTTGTTGCTGAATGTCTCATTCGATCTATTTGTTCATTAATAGACGCCTCTTTTTCGATATAGGTATCTGATCTAGGTACGTATGCTTCGGGGGTATAGTAATCATAATAAGAGACAAAATATTCCACAGCGTTATCTGGAAAAAAAGTTTTCATTTCACCATAAAGTTGGGCAGCTAGAGTTTTATTGGGAGCTAAAATTAAAGCTGGTCTATTTGTGGCTTCAATAACTTTTGCCATTGTAAATGTTTTTCCAGAACCTGTAACTCCTAGTAGAACTTGATTAAATGCCTCTTTATTTGCTCCATTTACTAATTTTTTGATAGCCTCTGGTTGGTCCCCTGCTGGTTTAAAATCTGATTTAATTTTGAACCTTTTTCCTCCTTCAAGTTTTCCACTGATTTTTGGATTTTTACTCTGAATATCTGTAATTAAATCTTGATAAGTATTTTCCATATATTAAGAAAGTAGTAGAATTAAATTATTTTTCAATGAGCATAATATCAGACAGTTTAAAGAGAATTAAACCCTCGCCAACAATCGCAGTGACCCAGAAAGCAAGAGAACTTAGAACAGCAGGTAAAGATGTGATTGGCCTTGGTGCTGGTGAACCAGACTTCGATACTCCAGATAATATTAAAAATGCTGCGATTAGAGCTATTAAAAAAGGGGACACAAAATATACTGCTGTGGACGGTACTCCGGCATTAAAAAAAGCTGTTATTAGAAAATTTAGAAGAGAAAACAAATTAAATTATTCAACTGATCAAATAACAGTAGGTACTGGGGGAAAGCAAGTTCTCTACAATGCTTTTATGGCAACCTTAAATAAAGGTGATGAAGTTATAATTCCAGCACCATTTTGGGTTTCGTATCCAGATATGGTTCTTTTAGCTGGAGGAAAAATAAAAATAGTAAAATGTACAGAGCAAGAAGGTTTTAAACTTACAGCAAAAAAACTTAAAAAAGCAATTTCAAAAAGAACTAAATGGGTCATCTTAAATTCACCATCAAACCCTACTGGAGCAGGATATACAAAAAAAGAAATTCAAAGTCTAGCCAAAGTTTTAATGAGAAATAAAAAAATCTATATCTTAAGTGATGATATTTATGAACATGTTAGATATGATAATTTTAATTTCTTTACAATTGCTCAAATTTCAAAACTCAAAAATCGAACACTGACCATGAATGGTGTTAGTAAATCTTATGCAATGACAGGATGGAGAATAGGATATGCAGCAGGACCAAAAGATATAATTAAAGCTATAGGTAAAATTCAATCACAATCAACCTCAAATCCCTCCTCTATAAGTCAGGCAGCTGCTGTTGAAGCATTGAATGGAAAGCAAGGTTTTATTAAAAAGAGGTCAAATGCTTTTAAGCAAAGAAGAGACTTTGTAGTTAAAAGTTTAAATAGCATAAAAGGTATCAGTTGTCTCAAACCTAATGGAGCATTTTATGTTTTTCCTAGCTGTAAAGGTCTTTTAAATAAAAAAACAAAATTAAAGACTGATACTGATTTTGTAAAAAAGTTACTTGAAAAAGAAAATGTAGCTGTTGTTCAAGGATCTGCATTTGGCTTAGACGGGTATTTTAGAATTTCTTATGCGACCTCAATGAAGAATTTAAAAAAAGCCATGGATAGAATTAAATCTTTCTGCGAAAGTTTAGGATAGATAATATTATTTTTGATCTAAAATTTTTTTAGCAGGAATAGTTTTTCTTATCCAAGATTTTGGGATAGTGTTCACACCCTTTAGAGCAGCAAAATATGCTCCAATAAAGTTGACTCTTGAACAGTTGCAGCCACCAGCCTTAATTGTCATTAAAATTGCACTTTTAAAATTTTTCGAATTAATAATTGAATGAATTGAGCTATTAAACGTTCCGGGATAGCTACAGGCCATTCCTAATTTTTTAACTATAAATGGGTGAGGCTTTAATTTATATTTTTTCACTTTTTGAATGTCTTGAATAACATTTTTAAAATATGAATTTTTTTTGAATTTTTTTATGAATTCATTTATAGGATCTTTACTACCTTTTAGAGCTAAATCTAATAGATAAAATTTTGCTAAAGCATATTTGAGGCTTATTTTTGAGACAGTTACTGTGGAGATAATTTTTTTAATGCTCTTTAAATTGTAACCATACAAAAAATAGGGAAGAGCAGCACAATAACCATCAGACTCATTCACCTTTTTACCTCCAGTTAATTTTTTTTTAGACTTAATATTTCTTACAGATTCAATGATATTTTGATGGATCCATGGTCCTTTTATTATTCCTCGCCAGTCTTTAACTTTTCTGTATTTTGCTCTTAAATTTAAATTTTTCCAGTAAATACTTCCTGGACCAAAATTTTTTGTAATATTTTTTTTAAATCTTTCCTCTATATCTTGATCACTCTCAACTAAAGTTTTGAACATGACTTGACCTACTTCATTATAACCAGAAACTTTGCCAGTTTTAATATCGTAAAAAGGACTTTTATTTTTTTTTAAGAAAGTAAAATCTTTTTTTCCTTTAATGTAGCTTAGAAGTTTTTTTTGATTATAAACCCAATGCAATGGTCTAGCTGCAGCATCAGCTACAGTGGCTCCTAAAAAAACGTGTAAATTATTCTTCACTTTATTTATGCGAAAGATGCTTTTCGGCCTCAAGCGCTGCCATACACCCCATACCTGCAGCAGTTACAGCCTGTCTAAAAGTTTTGTCCTTCACATCTCCTGCAGCGTAAACTCCAGGAATATTAGTTTCTGTAGAATCTGGTTTGGTAATCAAATATCCTTCATTGTCCATTTTTAATTGATCTTTGAATAGAGAGGTTGCTGGATCATGACCAATTGCAACAAACAATCCATCAACCTTAATTTCTTCTATTTTATTTGTTTTCACATTTTTTACTTTGATACCTTTAACATTTTTAGGTTCTTTATCACCTACTACATCTTCAATGACTGTATCCCAAATAATTTCAATTTTTTTATTTTCCATTAATTTTTTTTGAAGCATTTTTTCAGCTCTTAAACTATCTCGTCTATGAATTAATTTAACTTTGGATGCAAATTTAGTAAGGAACATTGCCTCCTCTACAGCTGCATTTCCACCACCAACTACTGCTACTTCTTTTTCTTTAAAGAAAAATCCATCACATGTAGCACACGCTGAAACTCCAAAGCCTCTAAATTCTTGTTCTGACTTAATATTAAGCCATCTTGCTTGAGCACCAGTTGAAATAATAATGCTATCCGCAGTAAATTTTTGACCAGTATCTCCTATTGCCTCAAATGGTGTAGATTTTAAATTGACTGACTGGATATGGTCTTGGATCATTTCTGTTCCAACTGCCTTGGCTTGATCCTTCATTTGATCCATTAACCAAGGTCCTTGAATAACATCAGCAAACCCCGGATAATTTTCAACATCAGTTGTTGTTGTTAACTGTCCTCCGGGCTCAGATCCATAAACTAAAATTGGATTTAACATTGCGCGCGCCGCATAAACTGCAGCAGTATATCCAGCTGGACCGGATCCAATTATTAACACTTTTGTGTGTTTAGTTGGATTTTGACTCATATGGAAGCTATATAGTAATTAATGAATAAATTAAAAGGTATATTATTGACTCAAGGCATGCATGGAATGATTAGCCAAGTTGAGGGACTGGCGAAAGCATTAGATATTGATTTTACACACCATACAGTTGAACTAAATAATTTTTGGAAAATATTTCCACCAAAACTTACTCCAATCTCTCAAAGTGTTTATCAAAAGATTAATCAATCAGAGTTTGATTTAATTATTTCTTGTGGACGAAAGAGTGTAATTCCATCAATTCATTTAAAAAATAATTCGAAAAAAAAAGTATTTAACATTCACATCCAAGATCCCAAAGTAAACCTTAATCATTTTGATTTCATTGTTGCTCCTGAGCACGACTCTATATATGGTCAAAATGTAATTAATACAAAGGGAGCGATTCACTATCTAACAGATGATGAAATTATCAAAAATAAAGATTATTTAAATTCATTTGTTAAAAAAGACCAAAGAAAAATTTGTTCACTAATTTTGGGTGGTCCAACAAAATATTATGACTACTCTTCAGTGAATATAAAAAATATTTTTTCTAATCTAAATAATTTACTAAAAAAAAATGATTTTCAGCTTGTTGTAATTCCATCAATGAGGACTCCAAAAAATTCAATAGATTATGCTAGAGAATATTTTGGCAAAAATCATACAATTATAGATAATGTAGATAAAAAAGCTTATTTATCTGCTTTATCTATATCTGAGATTATAATTGTAACTTGTGACTCAAGCTCAATGATCTCAGAAGCAGCGTTAACTGGAAAACCCATATATGTCGCAAATATTTTACCAAAAAAAAATGATAAAAGATTTCAAAAATTTAGAAACTTATTCAGACAATTAAATATAATTAGAAATTTAGGTGAGGAAGAGCAAAATTGGAACTATCAAAAACTTGACGAAACTAATAGAGTAGCAAAAATAATCAAACAAAAAATAAATTTTAAATGACTTTTTTAAATTCAATTCAAAAACAATCTAAAAAAAATGAATTTCCTTTTGATCATTATGAATATCATAACGCTCTTACAGATGATGCAATAGAAGAAATAGTCAAAGCTGACATTCCAGATGTAAGCAAACACAATCTTAACTATGATGGTACAAGAGCAATCGATGGTGGTGCAGCAGAGTTTAGAGAAGGTGACTCTTCAGGTGGCAAGGCTATTAAATTCAGATGTTTTGTGACAAAAGAAAATGCTCTACAATTTCCTCATTTAGTAAAATTTATTAATGAATTACAGTCTAAGGAAGTTTATGAAAAAGTTTCAAAAATGATAAATAAAGATCTATCAAATTCATATGTTCGATTGGAAGTTATTTGTGATCGAGAAGGTTTTTGGCTTAAACCTCATTGTGATATTAAAGAAAAACTCATGTCAGGATTAATATTTGTAAATAATGCTAACGAGTCTGAAGATTTGGGCACAGATTTTTACAATGATAAATTAGAAAAAGTGAAAACGGTTCCTTATAAACATAATTATGGTTATTTATTTACTAGCGGACCAAATACTTGGCATGGAATGGAAAAGAAGAAAATAGTTAAAGAGAGAAGATGTATTCAGTTAAACTATGTGACATTTGAAACTGATTGGAAGGTAAATAATTAAATATCCTGAAGAGAGGTGACTTCAAATCTTTTAGTTTTAAGTGACTTAATAGCCTCTAAACATGCTAGTGCAGTTGACATATTAGTACAGTAAGGAACTTTATTTTTAAGAGTTCCTCTCCTTAGAGCAATTGCATCATCTAATCTATGCTCACTTACACCTCCACCAGTATTAATAACAAGTCCAATTTTTTTAGAGTCTAAAATGTCAACTATGTGAGGAGAACCACTACTCACTTTATTTATAATTCTACATTTCATTTTGTGCTTACGAATATATTCTGCTGTACCTTTTGTTCCACATAAAGTAAAATTTAATTTTATTAGTTCTTTGGCTAAATATATTCCTTCATCTTTATGGGAATCCTTCAATGATATAAAGGCAAGGCCATTTTTGGGTAATGAGTTTGCTGATGCAATTTGGCTTTTGGCAAATGCCATTCCAAAATTCCTATCAAAACCCATGACTTCACCAGTAGACTTCATTTCTGGACCTAAAAGCAAATCACTATTAGGGAATTTATTAAAAGGAAATACCGCCTCTTTAACTGCATACATATTTTTAGATTTATCTTTTAAATTAAATTTGGATAATTTTTCTCCAGTCATTACTCTTGATGCAATTTTAGCAAGAGGTAAGCCTTTAGCTTTTGAGACAAATGGCACTGTCCTACTAGCTCTAGGATTTACTTCGATTACATAAATCTCATCTTTTTTGATAGCAAACTGAATATTCATAAAACCTTTAACTTTTAAAGCTAAAGCTAACTTTTGAGTCTGATTTTCAATTTCTTTTATTAAGTAAGGTTTGATTGATACTGGAGGCAAGCAACAAGCAGAATCTCCTGAATGAATTCCAGCTTCTTCGATATGTTGCATAATTCCTGCAACATGAACTTGCTTTCCATCTGATATTGCATCTACGTCGACTTCCATCGCATGATCAATAAACTTATCTATCAAAATTGGGTTATCCTCAGCAGCTTTGAACGCCTCTTGAACAAATTTTTTAAGCTGACTTTTTTCATGAACAATTTCCATTGCTCTACCACCTAATACATATGAAGGTCTAACGACTAGCGGTAAGCCAATTTTCTCAGCAATTTGGATTGCTTGTTTGTAAGTTTTTGCAATTCCACTTTCTGCTTGTTTAAGTTTCAATTTATTGAGAAGATTTCTAAACAGATCCCTGTCTTCTGCTAAATCTATTGAAGTATATTGTGTTCCTAAAATTGGAAGTTTATTTTCGTGCAAAAACTTTGCTAGTTTAATAGGAGTTTGACCACCAAACTGTGCGATAATCCCAATTAAGTTTCCTTTTTCTTTTTCTTTCTTAATTATATTAAAAACATATTCCTCTTTTAATGGCTCAAAATATAACCTATCACTTGTGTCATAATCAGTTGAAACTGTTTCAGGATTACAATTAACCATAATGGTTTCAAAACCTGCATCTTTAAGAGAAAAACTTGCCTGACAACAACAATAGTCAAATTCAATTCCTTGTCCTATTCTGTTAGGTCCTCCACCTAATATTATAATTTTTTTCCTCATAGATGGATTAGCCTCACAGTCAGATTTAATTGAGAAATTTCGTTGGTAAGTTGAGTACATATAGGGCGTGAAAGATTTAAACTCAGCAGCACAAGTATCAACTTTTTTAAATACTGGTAAAATTTTAAGTGCAGATCTTTTTTGTCTGACTAT
This sequence comes from uncultured Pelagibacteraceae bacterium, assembly GCA_902609915.1. Taxonomy (GTDB): domain Bacteria; phylum Pseudomonadota; class Alphaproteobacteria; order Pelagibacterales; family Pelagibacteraceae; genus Pelagibacter. The sequence continues at coordinate 39,639 of CACLTO010000002.1, read as the reverse complement.
ATTCTCCGAGGTATTGGTCAATTCTGCTAATTTTTTGTCAGAAAAACCAATAGATTTTATCATATTAAATTCGTTAAAATTGTTTGGTAATCCATTATTTTTAATCTTAATTTCATTATCCACTAATTCTTTTATTTGTTCCAAGAACCATGGGTCAATTTTAGTTAATAAAAATATTCTCTTTAAATTAATTTTTTTTCTAATTGCTTCAGCAACCAAGAGTAATTTATTTGGAATATTGTCTTTAAGTTTTTTTTCTATTTGTTTTTTTTTTAAATCAAAGACACTATCTAATCCTGAAAAACCAGTTTCAAGAGAAACCAGAGCTTTTTGTAGGGACTCTTTAAAGTTCCTACCGATCGCCATTGCTTCTCCAACTGACTTCATTGAAGTCCCCAAGATTGCTGGGGAAGTGGAAAATTTTTCAAAAGTAAATCTTGGGATTTTTGTTACTACATAATCGATACTGGGCTCGAACGATGCTGGGGTTACTTTAGTAATTTCATTTTTTAACTCATCTAAAGTGTAGCCGACTGCTAATTTTGCAGCAACCTTCGCAATTGGAAAACCTGTTGCTTTTGATGCTAAAGCTGATGATCTTGATACTCTTGGATTCATCTCAATGACTACCATACGACCATTCTTAGGATTAATAGCAAACTGAACATTCGAACCACCAGTTTCAACTCCAATTTTTCTCAAGCATGCTATAGAAGCATTTCTCATTACCTGGTATTCTTTGTCAGTCAAAGTAAGTGCAGGAGCTACTGTAACTGAGTCTCCTGTATGTGTACCCATTGGATCAACATTTTCAATTGAACAGACTATTATACAATTATCTTTTTTATCTCTTACAACTTCCATTTCAAATTCTTTCCAACCCTCCAAGCACTCTTCAACTAACACTTGGCTAACAGGAGATTCATGTAATCCACTTTTAATAATCTTAAGGTAATCCTTTTTATTTTTTGCAATTCCCCCTCCAAGACCCCCGAGCGTAAATGCTGGTCTTATAATTGCTGGCAAACCAATTTTTTTTAAAGCATTTGATGCTTGTTTAATATTGTTTACAATTTCTGATTTAGGCAAATCTAAACCGATATCGATCATATTTTTTCTAAATTTTTTTCTATCCTCTGCATTAGCAATTGCTTTAGAATTCGCCCCGATTAATTCAATTTTATATTTTTTCAAAATTCCTTTTTTTTCAGCTTCCATTGCAAGATTAAGAGCTGTTTGACCACCCATTGTAGGAAGAATTGCATCTGGTTTTTCTTTTATTAAAATTTTTTCTAAAACTTCTAAAGTAATAGGTTCTATATAAGTTTTATCAGCAACATCTGGATCAGTCATGATGGTCGCTGGATTTGAATTGATCAAAACAATTTTATAACCTTCATCTCTTAATGCCTTGCATGCTTGTGTTCCTGAATAATCAAATTCACATGCTTGTCCGATAATAATTGGCCCAGCACCAACAACTAATATCTTTTTAAGATCTTTTCTTTTTGGCATTTTTTTTTATGTTGTTAATAAATTCTTGAAATAAATACACACTGTCTTGTGGCCCAGGATTTGACTCTGGGTGGTATTGAACAGAAAATACAGGTTTATTTTTTAATTTAATACCCTCGATACTATTATCAAACAAAGATTTATGAGTAACTTGAATAGTTTTAGGTAAAAATTCTTTTACAACTTCAAAGCCGTGATTTTGACTGGTTATTTCTACATTATCATTTACTAAATTCTTAACGGGATGATTTGCACCTCTATGACCAAGTTTCATTTTTTTTGTTTTTCCTCCTAGTGCTAAAGCAAGAATTTGATGACCAAGACAAATACCAAATAACGGTAAATTTTTTTTAATTAGATCTTGAATTATTTTAATTGCATATTTACCAGTCGCCGCTGGATCTCCCGGACCATTAGATAAAAAAATACCGTTAGGTTTAAGTTCTAGAATTTTTTCAGCTGGTGTTTTGCAAGAAACTACTGTTACTTTACAATTGAAGTCAGAAAAGTATCTCAAAATATTTTTCTTTATTCCATAATCTATAGCCACAACATGAAAAGAACTTTTAGTATTTTTTTTAAAGCCAAACCCTTTTTTCCAGGTTTGAAGTCCTTTCCAAATATAATTTTTTGGAGTGGTTACTTTCTCTGCAAGGTCTAAATTTTTTAAACCACTCCATTTTATTGTTGAGTTTGTGAGTTTACTAATATTAAATTTACCCTTTTTTGAGTAAGCAATAGTTCCTTTTGGAGCACCTTTATCTCTTATTGAATTAGTTAAGCTCCTTGTATCTAGTCCTGTAATTCCAACTATTTTGTTTTTTTTAAGCCATAAATCTAAATGTTGAAAAGATCTATAATTTGAAGGTGAAGTTATCTCAGAATTAAAAATTACTCCCTTAGTCCATATTCTGTCAGACTCAAAATCTTCTTTATTGGTCCCAACGTTTCCAATATGAGGGAATGTGAAATTTATAATTTGTCCTGCATAAGATGGGTCTGAAATAATTTCTTGGTATCCTGTTAATGAAGTGTTAAAGCAAACCTCGCCCGTTGCTTCTCCTTGATAACCAATGCCAATACCCTTAAAAATTCTCTTGTTTTCAAGAACTAAAATACCTGTATTGATTTGTGAATTTTTTGAGTTAATTTTTTTTACTTTTTTGATCAATTACAACTCATAAGTTAAAGGTTAATACAATAATTGATTTATTATCGCAACAGAGATGTATTAAAAAATTGTAAAAAAACAATTTTTCTTTTGAAGATTTTTATCTTTGCAGTAAATTAAAAAATCATGTCATTAAAAGAAACAATCGAAACCGAATATAAAAGCTCATTAAAAGCCAAAGATAAAACAAAAATCTCAACTTATAGGTTAATACTCTCCTCAATAAAGGATTTAGATATATCTAACAGATCTGGCCCCAATAAAAAAGAGACTGATGACGAGGATATAAAAAAGCTTTTAAAAAAAATGGTAAAGCAAAGAGCCGAATCAATCGATATTTATAAGAAAAATAATAGATCTGATTTGTTAGAAATCGAGCAAAACGAATTTAATATTCTATCAAGTTTTCTTCCCAAACAACTCAATGATGAAGATACTAAAAAAATATGCGAGGAAATTATTTCTAAATTAGGCGCAAAATCTATAAAGGATATGGGAAAAGTAATGAGCGAATTAAAAAAACAACATACTGATGAAATTGATTTTTCAAAAGCTGGGAACTTTTTAAAACAATTATTAAATAAACAATGAAATACCCAAAAGAATATTTAGAAGAAATCAAAACTCGTCTTAAAGTATCAAATGTAGTTTCTAAAGTTGTAGCTTTGAAAAAAAGAGGAAAAGAGTATGTTGGGCTATCGCCCTTCAAAAATGAAAAGACACCATCATTCACAGTTAATGATGAGAAAGAATTTTACCATTGTTTTGCAACATCAGAGCATGGAAATATTTTTGATTTTGTCATGAAAACCCAAAATTTAAAATTTGGAGAAGCAGTAAAATATCTTGCAAATATTGCAGGTATGCAACCTTATATGTTTACAAAACAAGATGAAGAAAGAGAAAAAAAATGGAGAGAGTACTTATCAATTTACAGTAAGTATGTTGATTTTTATCATGGTGAACTATTAAAAAATGAAAAACATTCAAATGCTAGAGACTATCTGAAAAATAGATCATTGGGCAAAGATGAAGTTAAAAAATTTAAAATTGGTTTCATTGAAAAAAATCCAAGTCTTTTTGATAAACTACGACAAGAATTTAGTGAAAAGATTTTATTAGAAAGCGGCTTATTTTATTTTGATGAAAAAAAAAATGTTTACGTAGAAAGGTTCAGGGGAAGATTAATATTTCCAATAAATAATATTTCAGGACAACCAATAGCCTTAGGCGGCAGAATAATAGAAAGTTTAGATTATTTAGCAAAATATATAAATTCACCAGAGACTGTTTTTTTTAAAAAAGGTTCTAATCTTTATAATTTAGATTTAGCTAGAAAATTATCAAATAAGATAGATCATATTTTTTTAGTCGAAGGTTATATGGATGTAGTAGCGCTAAGCAAGAATGGAATTGAGAATGTAGTCGCTAATCTTGGGACATCTTTGACTGATAAACAAATTCTAACATTAAATCAGTTTTTTGATGATATTATAATTTGTTTTGATGGTGACGAAAGTGGTTACAAAGCTGCCTTAAGAGCTGCTGAAAATTCCATAAAAGAGTTAAAACCTGAAAAACAAATATCTTTCTTATTTTTACCAAATAAAGAAGACCCTGATAGTTTTGTGAATAAAAATGGTAAAAATTATTTTTTAGATTTTACCAAACAAAATAAACTTTCTATTCATCAATTTATTTTTAATCATTACAAAAAACAAACAGATAACAATCCTTCATCAATGGCAAAATTTGAGAAAAGACTGAGATCTATTGCAAATATGATTAAAGATAATTTTATAAAAAAATATGTTCTTGAATATTTTTTAGAGAAAATTGCTGAGTTAACTCCTCATTCAAATCAAAATAAAAATAAGCCTTTTTTTAAGAAAATAAAATCACTTGCTTCGACAAAAAAATTTTTTAATGAAAGCCAAGCTCTAACAGGTGTTGAGTTGAAAGAGTTTTCGTTGTTATATTTGCTCATTAACAATTTATCTCTTTTTCAAGAAAATACTCATCTAGTTGAAAATATTAAGTTATTCACAGAAATTAATAAGCAGATATTTAATTCTATTATTGATCACTTAAAGTCTAGAGATAAAATTAATATTGAGAGTCTTAATTTGGATAAACAATTACTAGATAAGATTAACAAGTTTGCACCAATTAAATATATTCTAAAAAATAAACCTAAAAATGACAATCAAGTGATAGAGTTACTTGATGATATTTCCAAAGATTTATTTAATTTTGATTTAGAGTTTAGAATTCAAGAATTAGAATCTAAATTATCAGAAGATTTGAGTGAAACGACTTTTAATAAGCTAAAAGAGCTTAAAAACGAGAGAAAAACAAACTAATTTTGATAAATTATCAATGGATTTTTACCAAATTGACATTATATAAGTCTTCTAACAAAATTTACTGTGGAAAGAATAATTACTAAATCGTTTGCTAGATTGATGGGGAGAGGTGTCCATCGTGGATTTATTACGTACGAAGAATTAAGTAAATCTCTAGGTAAAAGAAATCTTTCAGATGAAAATTTATCCCAAGCATTTATTCATATTTTAGATGAGAAGATTATATTAGTTGAAAAAAAATCAGACTTTAAAGTATTAAGAAAAAAAGAAAATTTATCTAAAGAAGAAGGTAAAACAATTGAAAAAAGTGATGACCCAATAAGAATGTATCTTAGAGAAATGGGTGGAGTTGAGCTTTTGTCTAGAGAAGGTGAAATAGCTATAGCAAAGCGAATTGAGGCAGGAAAAGATGTAATGCTGATCGCTTTGTCCCAAAGTCCGATTACAGCTCAACAGTTTTTTGATTGGGACGATAAATTACAAAAAGATGAAATTCTTGTCAGAGAAATAATCGACATAGATACAAACTATATGGAAGATGAAAATACTGGTCCAAGTGCTAAACAAAAAAATGCTGGCGAAGATGAGAAAGATGAAAATTCATCCGATGAAAGTGATGATGATTTCAACCCAACTCTTGCAGCAATGGAGTCAGAAATCAAACCAAAAGTTCTAAAGACAGTTCATTTGCTTACAAAAGAGTATCGTAAATTAATAAAATATCAAAAAGAAAAACTAGATTGTATTCTTAATTCTAAAACATTTTCACCTTCTAAAGTGAGAGGATATGAAAAAACTGTAAATGATATTTTGGAAAATATTAAGTCATTACAATTATCTCCTTCGGTATTAGAGGAACTCGTGCAAAAGCATTATGTGGAAAATAAAAAAATAATTTCTTTAGAAGGTAATCTTTTGAGACTAGCAATGAATCAAAAAATACCAAGAAATGAATTTATTAAATTTTATATTGGAAATGAAATTAATCCTAATTTGAAAAAATTTTTGGACACAAATACGCTTTGGAAACAATTTTTTAGTAAAAATAAAGAAGAATTCAAGAATATTAGAGAAAGATTAGTTGAAATTAGTCACAAACTTGGAATGTCAGTTACTGATTTTAAAAAGTTAGTTAGTCGTGTACAAAAAGGCGAAAAAGAATCCAGAATAGCTAAAAAAGAAATGGTAGAGGCTAATTTAAGATTAGTAATATCAATTGCTAAAAAATATACAAACAGAGGTCTTCAGTTTTTAGACTTGATCCAAGAAGGTAACATCGGATTGATGAAAGCAGTGGATAAGTTCGAATACCGAAGGGGATATAAATTTTCTACATATGCAACTTGGTGGATTAGACAAGCAATAACCAGATCAATTGCAGATCAGGCAAGAACAATAAGAATTCCTGTGCACATGATCGAAACAATTAACAAAATAGTAAGAACTCAAAGATTAATTTTGAGTGAGTTTGGAAGAGAAGCAACTCCTGAAGAGTTGGCTAAAAAACTAAGAATGCCTTTAGATAAAGTTAGGAAAGTTTTAAAAATTTCAAAAGAACCTGTGTCTTTAGAAAAACCAGTTGGGGATGAAGAAGACAGTAGTCTGGGTGACTTTATTGAAGATACAAAAGCTCTAGCACCATTAGAGCAAGCAATTAAATCAAATTTAGGAGAAGCAACTACAAAAATACTTTCAACTTTAACACCAAGGGAAGAGCGTGTTTTAAGAATGAGATTTGGAGTTGGAATGAATACTGATCATACTTTAGAAGAAGTGGGGTTACAATTTTCTGTCACTAGAGAGAGAATACGTCAAATAGAAGCGAAGGCTTTAAGAAAACTAAAGCATCCAAGTAGGTCAAAACAACTTAAAAGCTTCTTAGAAAGTTAATTTGGGCCGTTAGCTCAATAGTAGAGTACTGCATTGACATTGCAGGGGTAGTTGGAGCGTAACCAACACGGCCCACCATTAAGCTTCCTAATTTTCTAATTCCTTAAATATTTTTTTAATTTTTATATTATCCAGAATATTGAATATGAGGTTTCTATAAAATATTTTTCTTATAATTCTCCTTAAGGGACTTCTTTTATTTAAGAGGCCATATTTTCGATCGAGTTTCATTTTTAATTTTCCAAAATACTCATTATGACGATAATCAATTGCCCACTCATTCTGTGCTTTATTATAGACCTCCTTATTTTGGAAGCATTTTTTTGAGTCTATTGAAAAAACAACAATTGACTCGAAAAATTCAACTAAAAAAATTTTTTTTGAGTAAAAACTCAATTTTTTTTTCAATAATGGTGACCTCCTATGAATATTATCAATTATATTTTTCGCATAATTCATAAAAGAATATCTAGATGGATTGTTAAATTCTTTTTTAATATAGCTTGTACCTGTGTCTTCAACGATAATTTTTCCACCATCTCTAATAAAAGGTAAAGAATAATGTACAGTGCTTATTTGCTGTAAATTCTTATGACCACCATCATCCAGGATAATATCTACTTTACCCTCTTTTTTATAGAAATTATCCCAAAAATTTTTATCACTTTGATTGCCGATGTAAATTTTGAAACCGTTTTTTTCTAGTTTTTTAGCCTTGGGATTAAGATCGATACCAATTATTTTTGCTTTTTTGCCAAAGTATTTTTGCCACATAAGTAAAGAGCCACCATTTGCAACACCTATCTCAACAAATTTGATTTTTTTATTTCTATATTCTGAAAAAATTTTTTCATAAACTTGAAAATAACTGCTCCATTTGATAGAAAATTTTTTTGAATTTTTGAAAAACTTAAAGATCGAGAGATTTTTTGTATTTTTATTCATATTTCAATATCAATTAAATCATTATCATAAATTAAAAACAAAATATCTCAACTTGCGTGGTGATGAAAAACGTTGTAAACAACAAACTTATTAAGGGCCTGTAGCTCAGTTGGTTAGAGCAGTACACTTATAATTTACGACTCAAAAAAATATCTTAAATTGGTATTTAAAATCAACCTCCATTAGAGGACTTTTTTTTCTATAAAAATTTACCAACTATTTACCAACAAAATCAATGTCTGAGACAAACTTTTAGATCTTTGCTATGCAAAAAATTTATAAATTGAAAAAATATTTAAAATCTTATATAGTATTCTTTAGGTAAGGTTTAAATGTTTGTTGAAGGCAAGATATATACATAAATTTTACTGACCAGTGTATATTTCCTGCCTTCAGTGCATTGCCGACCTTTTAAGAGGTAAAACTTTTAGTTTTATCTGAGACTTAATTGGAATAAGTGTACGCAATCTAAAAATCGTTTACCTAAAACTAACAATTAAGAACGAAAGTTCTAAATGGTAAAATATATATGGTCAGTAAAATAGACAGATTTATCTTTTTTGAGCTTAACGTTCAGGAAGGTAAATATGAAGGTCAAAAAATCAAAAAAGATAAAATCACTCTCAGATCACGAAAAGCTTATTAACTTAATAGCTGTTCAGGGCGAGAAAGATATCAGTAAGTTACTTAGTTCAATTGATAGAGTTTTTATTGAATTATTTAATCTTAAAGAATCAGAACTACCTTGGTTAAACACTAACACTGATAAAGAGTGGGATGATTTTATGAGAAAATCACGTCTAGCTTTTTATCGTATTTATTTTGAATTAATTCAAAAAGAAAGGGTTCTTCACTAATGGATAAGATAACAGAAATTAGGATAGAGGAAGTTTTTGATGAAAAAAATGATCAACACTATTATTGGATTTACTATTATAAAAATGAGGAAGTTAAAATCCTAGGTAAATCTTCAGTCAAACCACAATGCTACAAACAAATTGCGAGGTATGTAAAATGAATAACTATTTTAAAAATAAACTTAAAGATCGTCTAACTTACTGTAAAAGCTGGAAACATGATATTGACATGTATTTAGTTAACAAGGAAATTACAAAACAAGCCGATCAAGAATTTTACAAAACAAGGCCTGTCTTAAAACTTATTTTAAACATATATTTTTTACCATATAATCTATTGAGATTAGTACATTACTTAAGGATAAGACATGATTATAAAAAAAATGAGATAGAGATGATAGTTTTATCAAAAAAATTAAAAGAGAATAAAAATTGGAGAACTTATGGCAATAAGTAGATCTAAGTGGGATAGCTTTATAAAATGTCCTTTGTGTTTTTATCTTTTAGAAAAGCATCAAATCAAACCTCCGGGTACTCCAGGTCATCCAATTAATTCTAGAGTAGACGCTTTATTAAAAGAGGAATTTGATGAATTACGAGCAAAAGGTGAACCCCATCCAATATTTAAAGAATATGAATTAAATTTTATTCCCTACAATGGTCTTGATCCAGAGACTTTAAAAAAATACAGGTTTAATAGAGTTGGTGTTAGGGCTAGGTCAAAAAAAACTGATATAGAAATCTTTGGAGCTTTAGACGACTTATGGTTAAACAAAGATACCGATGAAATTGTTGTTTTGGATTATAAAGCAACATCTAATAAAAAATTAGAAGAATATACTTCATCTGATAAACATTATCACAAGTCCTATCTAAGACAGCTTGATTTTTACGCTTATCTTTTAAAACTTAATGACTTTAAAGTTCACGACACTGGTTATTGGTTGATTTGCAATGCTCAAGATGAAAGTCAAAAAACATTTAATAAAAAAGTCAATTTTAAAACAACACTATTATCTTATAAATTAAAAACAGATTATATTGAAGATAGTTTGGTTGATTTAAAGAATTGTTTAGAATCTGAAAAAATGCCAAATTCGGGTGATGATTGTGATAATTGTAGATGGTATAATGAAAAAAAAAATAAAGAAAATTAAATGAGCCAAACAATAAAATGTCCACATTGTAAAAAAGAGTTTCCGATGGAAGATGGTTTGTCTTCACATTTAAGAGAAATAGAGACAAATACAAGAGATAGAATTAAAAAAGAAGAAGGTCAAAAATTAAAAGAAAATTTAAAGAAATTAAAAGATTTAGAAGATTCAAATAAAGAAAAGGAAAACCAAATTAAATCAATTAACGAACAAAAAGAAAATGATATTAAAAAAGCTGTAAAAGAGGCTGTTGATACAAAAGTTAAAAATTTAGATAAAGAAAATAAAGAGCATTATGAAACTCTTTATGAGACTAAACTTAAAGAACAAAAAGAAAATTTAAAAGAACAAAAAGACGAGGAAAAAAAACTGTGGCAACTAAAAGAGCAGAGATACATTGCAACAGTTGAAGATCTTCGAAAAAAAATGACACAGGGCACTACTGTTGATCAAGGCTCATCCTCAGAAATGCAATTAGGTGATTTTTTAAAAAAAATATTCAATGATAAAAATGATAAAATTGCTGAATATGCCAAAGGTGTAGCTGGTGGTGACTGGTTACAAGAAATTAAAGAAGATGATATGGTCGTTGCAAAAATACTTTATGAGAGAAAAAATACTAAGGCTTGGAGTAATGATTGGATTATAAAACTTCAAAACGACATGAAAGACTCAAAATCTGATGTTGGCATTATATTTACCCGAACAACACCCAAAGATTTTCCAAAAGATGTGCCTTATGCTCATAAAGGTAGTATATTTATATGTAAATATGATTTTACTGCTCTAAGAGCTCTTGCTACTACACAAAGATGGTATTTAGCTGAAAAAAATAAACAAAATGAAGGCAGTAAAGATAACGTATTATCAGCTATCAAATTCATCGAAAGTCCTGAGGTTACAAATATACTTATGCAACAAATAAATATTGCTGAAAAAAAAAGAAAGAAACTAGAACTAACTAAAAAGAATATTGAAGATGTAATTGAATTAAATGAAACAAGTGAAAATAATTTAGAAGAATTGTATGAAGAAATTAAAAAGATTGGAGTCGAGGCATTTATAATGAAATGGAAAATAAATAAAAAATAAAATGGATAAAAAAAATAGAAATAAATGGACGAATAAATTTAGAGAAATGGGGAAGAAAAAAGGTTCCAGACAAGATTTTATTAATCTCTATAAAGAAATGAAAAAAGAAAAAGATAGTAATAAAAATAACGATAACTCTAATTCTGAAGCTGAAAAAAGTTGGAAAGATCTAATAGAATAATTTGAAAAAAAAAAACTATAACAGAAATCCAGAAGGTCACAATCAATGGAAATTAAGAAGTGATGAGGAAATTCAAAAAATAATTGATAAACATCCCACTTGGACCAAGAAAGATTTTAGAGGTGAGGGCAAGTTAAATCTGAATAAAAGAAGTGCTCTTCTTACAAGGAAAGAAACTGAGAGAAATTCTTTAAAATTTTATCAAATCGGCAAAAGATCAAATATCAATAAAATAATAATGCACTCAACAACAAATAGTATTAGTGAATTTAATAGTGGAAAAATAGATTTATATATACTTAGAAACAGAGCATCCACCAAGCAAATAAGAGACAATATGAGCGAAAGTGAAAAGAGAGCATATGATAAAAAAATTTATGAAAACTTAACTGATAAACAAAAAGAAAAAAAAAATGAGAGGAATATAAAATATTATGAAAATATGTCAGTTGAGCAAAGAAAACATAAAAAGAAATACGATATGATTGCAGCAAAGAAAAGATGGAAAAATATTTCTGATGAAGAATGGGAAATAAAGAAAGAAAGAGATAGAGAATATCAAAGAAGGGAAAGACAGAAAAAAATATTATTATGAAACATTTAAAAACACATAAATAAATGAATTTTTTAGATAGATTTAGATATACCTATGATGATTTGAATGAATTAGGAATTGTTCAAAATAACAAAAACGAGACCAAAAATTTTAATAATGAAAACTTGAGAAATTTGTTATCAAGTTCAGTTAAAGTAAGTGAAAACTTATTTCCAAAAATTGCCAGTTCCATCGACAATGTTTTTAAAAGACTTGGTGTTAAAAATAACTTTAATTTTTTTATCACTGCAAATCACATTCAAACCCAAGCAGCTTGTGCAATGATGCCTCAAAGTTTGAATGCAGAAATAATTATTACCTCGAAAATGGTTGAATTACTAAATTCAGGTGAATTAGAGAGCGTTATTGCCCATGAGATTTCTCATTTTTATTATCAACATAGCCTTTATCCACCTATTGAAAAAGCAAGAACCAGAACTGAATATCTTAATTTTCTTAATTTAAGTAGGGCTGCAGAAATATCAGCTGATCGTGCTGGTTTATTAGGCTCAGGAAGTATTGAAAATTCTTTAAGAGCAATGCTGAAAATTTCCACAGGTCTTAGTGATGAACACATATCTTTTAATTTTAGTTCTTACTTAGATCAATTGAGAGAGTTAAAAGAGTTACAAGGAAATAAAAATTTACTTTATGCAACTCATCCAACATTTCTTAATCGAATGCAGGCTTTAATATGGTTCTCAATGAGCCATGAATATAACGAATTTTTCAAAACAGACAAAAAAGGTATCTATGATTTAAAAGTGGTTGATAGAAAGATTAATGAAAGTATAAAAAAAGTAACTGGAAATGAATTAGATAACTCTAATAAAGAAATAATTAATAAAGCTTTATTATGGGGCTCATTAAGTATCTATCTTGCAGATAAAAAGTTTTCTAAAGACGAACAAGAAAAATTCAAAAAGAGATTTGGAGAAAAAGCAGCAGTAAGTATAAAAAGTCTTTTGAATATATCAAAGATGTCTGTAGTAGAAAAAAGAATAGAAAATGCCTTTAATGAAGCTAAAATTTTAATGAAATCTGATAAACAAAAAATAATATCTACTTTAAAAGAAATATTTGCTGAGTCTGATAATCATAATAAGGATGCAAGTTCTATTTTAAAAAAATTAATTGAAACGATAAAATTATAGTAAATTATTTATTATATTGAGATCTTAAATTTGCCGCTAAATCTCTCATTTCTTTAGCTCTTTCTCTGATCATTTTGTCAGTATTATTTGTTAGAGCATTCCATCTACTATATTCTTTTCTTAAAATTTTAAGCTTCTCATCTTTAGTCATATCTTTATTAATCCCAAATACACTTTCTTCTACCTCATCGCCAAAATCTACAAATTTTACAGATGAAGTTTTTTGTTTTTTAATTTCTTGATATTTCTCTTTATTTAATTCTAGTTCTTTTGAAACCTTGTCTATGAATTTATTTTCTTTACTATTAAAAGTTTCATCTTGTGTAGCTAGGTTAAGTAAAAAATCTATTATTTCATATCTTTCGTGTATTACAGAATTTTTCTTTAAATCTTTTAAAATATTATCTAAATTTAATTTTTCATTTAAAGATTTTTCATAATTTTTTTTCAAACTAAGTATTTTATAGATATTTCCCTCAACAGTAAAATCGCCATATCTCACTGAGTCTTTAATTTTTTCTAAATTAGCTTTCTGATTATTTTTATCATCCTGGTTTAAAGCTAAGCTTAAAGCAATTTTTAGATCATTATATTTACGTCTATTAATTTCTAAATATCCTGGCTGTTTGTACTCAACTTCTATTTCAGAAGATGAATAGGATAAAATATCTGGATAATCATTATATTCATCAAATCCTTCTGAATAACTTTCTAAAAAATATTCTTCTGCTCTAAAAGATGGATTATCGTAACTAATAAATCTTCCGTTGTTTTCATCAAATTTTTGATTTTCGTTGCAAATAAAAGTTCTAAAAGATAGTTTTCTTTTTCCATATTTTGGTAATTGTAATTTTGAGTATGGAAAAGCCAATTCAGATAGTTGTGTCATTCCATAAGTTTCCAATTCTGTAGTTTGAACTAAAATTCCGTTACCTTCAGACCATGATAAATCTTCTGTTTTAACTACATGACAATTGTTAAGAAAATATTGACCTGTATCTTCACCATTGTCTTGAATCTTGAAGTATTTATCTTCATCTAAATCTGTTACATCATAAACATAAATTTTTAGATATATTTTTTTTCCTCCAACAGTATGATTTTCTATTTCTTCATCAGTAGGTAAATTATTCAATTTAACCACAAATGACTCTTTTCCAGCAACTTTCTTTTTAGTGACACTTGTTGACACATAAATTTTATCTTGGTAATCGGAATCATAATCATCTTCATCATATTCTGGCTCAACTTGAAGATCCATTTTTTCAATCTCCTTTATTCTCTCAATATTAAAATCTGGGTATTCTAAAAAAAAACTTTTACAGAAATCGTCCACTGCTAACTTAGATTGAGCTTTATTAAATCTATACTTTGATATTAACCAATGTTCAAAAATATTTGCAATATTTTCAAAACCAATATTATTAAAATTTTCTAAAGTAGGTTTAGTGGAAAGCTCTGCTTTTTTTTTATTTGAAAATTGCCAAAACTTCTTATCTGATTCATATTTGATAAAAATATTTTTTTTTTTATCAACCATTTCATTAAAAAAAAAGTTTAAGGATGTTTCTGAAATTTCATCAACGAATACTTCCTTTTTTTTATCTTTGACAGAAATTAATTTTTCAAAATTTTTAATATTTGCAGGTACATCTTTATCCAAATCTCCGCCAACAGCTTTTCCTGTTAAAATATATGAATAGCAACACTCTTTTTTTAAATTCAGACTTCTTAATTTTGAAATAATTTTTGAATTAAAAATCAAACTAAAAAAATTAAGTTTGAAATTGATATCTTTGTATTCAGGTTTTAATAAGCTTGTAAGTAGTTTGGCATCTTTGTTTTTCCAATCTTTTATATAGTCAGAATTATAAGAATGTCTTGAATCAGAAAAACGTTCTGCAATAGTTTCTAACTTTAAAATTTCCTCACGTCTTCCCCACCAATCTTCATGGTTGTAACCATAGTCTGCATCCACCCACTCTTTAAACAATAGTGATCCTGCTTTTTTTAACCAATAGTCATCACATGACTTTTTGTTCAATTCTATTGCTTTTTTAAAATTTATTAATTTGATCTCAAATTTTTTTATCTGAGAAATTTTTTTTCTTTTTATTTTAAACTCAATAGTATCACCAACTTTATATTTTGATTTTTCTTTATTGAAATCATCAAGAGAGTTTATTTCTACAGAATTGATTTCTAATAATATGTCTCCTTTTTCTACATAATCATGGTAATTGTATTCAATACCATAACTATCAATAATCATTTGATTTTTTTCTTTTTTAAGATCTATTGCCCAAACTGTATGGTTTTTTCTATAATTATCAAAAGATAATGTTTTAATCTTTACTTCCTGTATTTTATTTTTTCTTTCTACATCAAAAATAACTTCATCCCCCCAATCTATTTTATTTACCTCATTATCTAATTCAATTCTATTTGTAACCGTAACACCATTAACAGATTTAATTACGTCACCAATTAAGAATTTTTTATCAGCAATTCCTCCTTTTTGAACAAATACTATTAATAATTTTTTGACTTTTTTTTCCTTTGGATCTAAAAAAAATTCTATGTCAAACCTTACTGAATGTTTAAGTCTTTGGGGATCTTTTTTAATATCTTTTTTTTTAATCACAAAATAATTATTCAATTACTATGTGCTCAATAGCTTCATAGTTTTTTCTTAAATCTTCTGCAGACTCTGGTCTTATTGATACTTCGTATTTTTCCTTAGTTGCTTCGTCCTCAAAAATACAATGAAGTTTACCAGAAGTGTCATAAGTGTAAGTTACATCGATAGGTCTACCTTTAGGCTTTTTGTCAGGGAATTTAAGTTCACCTTGGTGAATAATATTTACAAATTCTCTGTTTCTTTCTCTTCCCTCACTTTGAGTAATATCTATCGAGATAGACTCTTGATCATCATGGAGTGTTACTAACCTTGAACTTTTCGTTGCTGGTAAAGCGGTATCTCGATCTATCAAAATTAAATTACTGGTAACTGATCTATTCAAAACAGGATCGTCTTCTTGAACTAATGTTCCTAAATAAAAATTACAAACATCTTGAAGTTTAACGTTTGAAATTGCTTTTTTTTGTGCCTCATTTAAATTTTTTTTTGATTTTAAACCTGCATAAATTGCAGCCCCTGCAGCTACAGCCTCATCAACATTTACACCTTTCAATGGAGGTTTTTTCATCACCTGTTCAATGGTTTTTGTAATTATTGGAATTCTAGTTGATCCACCAACTAGCAATGTATGACTGATATTTTCTGCTTTTAATCCACTGCCATCAAGAGCTTCTTCCATAAGCATTTTAAGTTTTTCAATGTGTGTTTGTATTGATTGTTCGAATTCTGCTTTTGTAATTTCTATTTCTTTTGCACCATCAGGTCCATCAACTGTTTCTATTTGTTTATCTCTAACTGACAAAACCCTTTTTACTTGTTCAGCTACTTCCATATACTTAGAATAATTATTATCGATATCTAATTCTTTTCCAGTTAGATTTTTATATTTTTCATTAATTAAATTAATCAATTCTTTGTCAAAGTCTTTACCGCCGAGCCATTTATCACCTCTACTAGTTATTACCTCAACTTCTTCCCCTTGCACTTCACAAACAGTTACATCAAATGTTCCACCCCCTAAATCAAATACTAAAATTTTACCTGTAATTTTTTTTACATTTGGCAGACTTGCATAATAACAAGCAGCAGCAGTTGGCTCATTGATTAAACTTATAACTTCAATCCCAGCCATTTTTGCTGCATCTAATGTAGCCACTCTTGCTTTTTCAGCAAATAATGCTGGAACAGTTATGACTGCTTTCTTAACATCAGATGCATAACCTTTAAGTTTTGATAATATGAAAGAAGAGATTTGAGCTGGAGAATAATAATCTTTATTTTTTTCATCTCTATCTACCCATTTTCCTTCATCAACTGAATAAACTACATCATTTTCCATTTGCCTTTTAGTCTCCGTAACAACTTGTTTTGGAGTTGTTTCTAATGCATCAAGAGCCTTGTCACCAACGATCATATTTTGATCTTTAATATAAACAGAACTTGCTGTGATTTTTTTATTATTATCTGTAGATGCTAATACCTCTGGTGTACCTAAATCATCTAATTGTGCAATCGCACTATAAGTAGTTCCTAGGTCTATACCAATAATTTTACTCATTTTATATTTTCAATTATATCAAAATAATAATATTCTACTGATACAAGTTAACCCATGAATATTGAAGATACAAATAAAATATCAAATTTAGATTTATTAAATACTAAGTATAATTTTAAAATATTAGAATTGGAAGGAATAAATTTAGATGATGATTGGTCTAAATTATCTAAACTTAAAAATTTAGAAACATTAATTCTTAAAGATAGCTTCATCGATTTTAAGAAATTTTATAATGCAATTTTTTCACTTAAAAAATTAAATAAATTAAAACTTAATCATTATTGTTATTTTAATAAATCAAAAAATGACAAATTTGAAAAAAATTCAAAACTTTCCTCTTTAAAAGAATTCTGTCTGGAATTTCCAAATCTGGACGAACCAGATTTTGAAATAAATACATATTGGCAAAAAAGCTACCAGAATAAACATAATTCAATAACTGATGTCCCAAATAGCCATACTGTGTTTCCAAACCTAGAGGTTATTAAATTAATAAATTATAAAACCTATAAACAAAGAATACTTAAAGATGATGAAGACAACAAAAAAATATTCAAAGAAATTTATTGGAATACAAAATTAGATGATTTCAAACGATTTAAAAAATTGAAAAATATAGTCATTGATAATGGAAATATAAGCGATTTATATACAAACGGATTAGATCACTTTGTAGAAATTTTAGAAAAACAAAAAACTAATTTCACTATAAATAATGTTAATAATACATCAAAATTAAATCTAGACTTTAAAACTGTAAATTTTTTCTGTGGTTACAAAGATACTAGAACAAACCTTTGTCTTCAATTAGATAATGAGTTTTTAAATATCTTGAAAGAAAATAATATAGTTATAGATAAAAATGTTTTTAATATCAGTGAATTTGATTATTACAAAGATACTTATAAATATGGCAAACCTTATGTCATCAAAAAAAATAAAAGTTATGAAGAAGTTATCAAATCAAATCCATCATCTTTCATTTTTAAATCATGTTTTAGGTTTTTAAATATTAGCAATTCTGGAGCTGATAGAGGAAAAAAATTGGATGTAATGGAACATCTATTTAAAAATCAAAATAAATTAGAAACAATTATTTTTGATTTATCTAAAAATGATAAATATGATGGTGATGAAGATTGGAGTGCAGATCAAATAAGTTTTTTAGTAAAATTTATTTATGAACTCAGATTAAATAATAAAGATACTCAAATATTCATTTATCATCCTGAAATTAAAAAGTTACTAGATGACAAAGACAGTTCAGACAGTTTCAAAATTCATTTAATTTATCTTTATAATTCAATAAAGATTAATAATTTAAAAGAAAAACTCACAATATTGGGTGCAAGCGATAAACAGTTAGATTTATTGACTGATAAATTTATAAATGAAAATGTCAACCAAGTAGTTGTTGTAGATGATATTTTTTATAATAAATCTAACTATTTTCCCGATCAAACATTTATAAATAATGATCAGATAGATGATTTAAAAAGTCATTATCCTAAATATATCAATGATGATGATAAAAAATGGTCTAAATTAAATCACCTGTTTAAATATGTATATGAAGAGATAATTAGAATAATTGGATTTTCGGATACTGATTTTAAACCAGATAAAAATAGTTTAATTTTAGTAATCAAAAAAACTGCAATAGGCAAAATTCCAAATATAAATTTTAAAAAGATATATATTTATTTTGGGGCTTCTTTGCATCACGTTTCTCATCAAATGACTTATACAGAAAAGGATTGGAATGCCAAAAAAATTGTAGGAGTGTTAGTTAATAATAATGAAGAGGGGATAAATAAAATAAAAGATAAGTTATTTTCTGTTGCAACAAATATCAGTGAAAAATTTGTTTTATCAAATGATTTTAAAGATAGTAATTTATCTAAAGAAGACTTTTTAAAATCTACAGATTTCACTCAGATAGTAGATAATATAGAAATTAAAGATGAAAAAATTAAAAACCTTACTCATTGTTGGATTGAGGGTGTAAATCCATGGCAAGAAAAATATATAAAATTAGATGAATTTGATAAATTTATACCGATAGAGAATTTAGAATATTTGAAATTAAGTGATTGTTTACAAAGTGAGAATTTAGACTTACCTCATTTTCCAAAGTTAAAAATTCTAAAAATGAATTTTTTTCAAAATCATCATAGAAAATCTTTAGATAAGGTAACATTATCAAAATTTGAGAACTGCCCCAATCTTCAAAAGATTGAAATTAGAAATTTGCATAATTTTTATAATAAAGGATTATTTAAACACACTCTAGGTTATACAGGATATTCAACTAATTTAAGTTATAACGATACTTGGTCTTATATGAATGTAGATTTTTCACAGCTTCATCATTTAAATAAGTTAGAGGAAATAAGAATTTATCCAGCAATATTAGCTTCTGATCTAAGCAAATTAAGATCTGTTGAAAATTTAAAAACAATAAGTCTCTCAGTAATGCATTTTAATAAAGATGATCATTTAAGTATTTACGAGCCCCAAAAAGAAATTTGTGATCAAGACTTATCATTTTTTAAAAATTGTAAAAAAATTGAAGATATTAATTTAAGTTTGGGAGATCGACCCTTTAAAGATGATCATTATGGAAATATTTCATCTAGTTATAAAGGAAGTGGTGAATTTATAAATTTTATAAATCATAAAATAAAAAAACTAACATTGAATATAAATGTGGATATTAAAAATCAAACGATTATCCAAGATATAATAAACAATATTACAAACAGACTTTTATCATTAGAAGAACTCAATCTAACCTTTGGTATTGCTATTAGATCGGAATATTTTGACTATTACTTATCTGAAGATAAACAATTTTCTCATAAACTCGATAAACAAGTTTTAGATTTTAAGAAAATTAGTAAACTAAAGAAACTAAAGACTCTTTGTATACAGCAGTATGGTAATGAAACATATATCCCATTTAAATCAATAAATTTTGATCAAATAATTAATATTAAAGAGATCAAGACTTTAGAAATAATGTGGAACTCACTAAGTTTTTCTGAATTTAGAAATGCAAGAGTAGCCTTTAAAAAAGAGAAATATGATAATCCTAAATTTTACGATGAATATATAGAGGATTATGAAGAAGATAGTGATTACCGAAAAAATTGGAACAGAATGGATCATATTAATACGGACGATCTTGATTGGTATAGCTTAGAGTCTAAGTATTTAGATCTTGAAAAAGAAGAAAATAAAAAAAAATATGAAAAGAAACTAATAATTAAAAAAAAGAATAGTTAAATATAAGGACATTTTAACTACCAAAAAATAAAAATTACTTACCAACGGATTTACCAACGAATGCAAAGTTTGTGTCTAAAATTTTTGAAAAATACAATTTATCATTTGTAAAGTTAACTTGTATGAATTTTAAAATTGTTGTAATAACTAATTAATTCCAAGGGCCTGTAGCTCAGTTGGTTAGAGCAGTACACTCATAATGTATTGGTCCCAGGTTCGAGTCCTGGCGGGCCCACCATTTTGTTAAAATTTAGTATTTAGAAAATTCTCTCAAAACTTTAAATAACGCCTCTATATTATTATCGTTAGAATTTAGCACTGATGTAAATTCTTCTTTTTGTGTTCGAGCCAAACTAAGTCCCTCAATTATCAAATCTCTTATAAGAGGATTTTGAGAGTCTTTTGTATAAATTCGCCAGTCTATATTTATTTCTGGTCTCTCATTTGTTGCTTTTAAAATACTATTTACAATTGTATAATTTTTATTTAGTTTTTCTTTACCTGTAACATCAATTTCTGGATTAGTATATTCAGCTAGTCTGCTTGCAAAACTTTTTAAAAAATATTTTTCGAATAATTTGATATATTCATCTTTCTCCTCATTAGTTAAGGTTTTTCTTTTAGCACCAAGGGTATAAAAACCGATACCCCTAATATCAACAGTATCTTTTGCAATTAGTTTTAACTCCTCAATTTTTTTTTCTTTTGTAATGTTTTCACCAAGTAATTTGGACGCCCTATTTACAGTTGATTGAACAAATATATCAGGTTCAATAGAGAAGGAATTAACAGTTAAAGAAATAAAAAAAGTAAAAACAATTAACAGTTTTTTTTTTGTCATTTATTAGTGGAAGTTATTGAGTTTCTATCTCTTCCCAATCACTGTCATCTTGCGTTTCAATAATCTTTTTATTATTTAAAATTTTTTGTTGTCTGTCTTGAAGATATAAACTTTTTACTGAAGCATAAAAATCAAGTGAATTTTTTTCTAAATTTTCTATTGAATCAAAATTTTTAGCTCTAAAATCTACTCCACCTGTAATTTTTGATGAATAATAATCTATATCACTAAAATGATGTGTGTCATTTTTCACAGTTACGTTGTACCAAGCATCACCTCCAATAAAATTTGTTAATGATGCGACTGTATCTCTTGCCGTACTTGGGCCCAAAACAGGTAACACTAAATAACAACCAGGTCCGACACCACTTACAGCTAGACTTTGACCATAATCTTCTTTTATATATTCCCTAAATCCAAAGTATGTAGCAACATCAATTAATCCCAAGATACCAACTGTTGTATTAATTATAAATCTTCCAGTATTAACGCCAGCTAAAGCAAATTCTCCCTGAAGAATATTATTTGGAATTGTTACTACGTTAGATAGATTATTAAGAGAATTACTTACACCAGTTTTTACTGGTGAAGGTAATATTCGATAAACACTTGAAACTGGTTTAAAAATGATTTTATCTAATCCTTGATTAAGAGCGAATGATGCTTTGTTAAATGTTTCAGAGCAATCTCTTATTTCAGATGGTTCGTTTTTTTTTAAAACTAGCTCACCGTCTGAGCCAGCATTAACACTCGTTACTAGCGTAAAAGTTGTAATTAAAATAACTATAATTTTTTTGATCATTTATTATTCTGTATATTACAATGTTAAATAAAATAAAATAACAATTAATCATAATTATAGCTTAAATGTGGCCTAAAATATCTAGCAAATACTCACCTAATTTCAGTACACCAAAAAGGTATCGAAAAAACATTAGATATATAATTATTCATTATACCGGAATGAATAAAGAATTATCAGCGATAAATAGACTTTGTAGTTTTAAATCTAGAGTTAGTTCGCATTATTTTATAAAACGAAATGGAAATATAATAAATCTTGTTCCAGACCTCTATGAAGCTTGGCATGCAGGTAAATCTTATTGGAAAAATATTAAATCATTAAATCGATATTCCATTGGTATAGAGATACAAAACTCTGGCCACAATAACCGTTATGAAAAATTTTACTTAAAACAAATTATTTCACTTAAAAAACTAATAAAATTTTTAATGAATACATATAAAATAAATTACAAAAACATTTTGGGACACTCCGATATTGCCCCAGATCGGAAAAAGGATCCTGGAGAAAAATTTCCATGGAAAGATTTATCAAAATTTAAACTTTCCCAATGGCATGGTTTAGATGAAAAAAAATTAAAGAGGAGAAGATTATTGAAACTAAATGTCGTTGAAAAAAATAGTTTTTTTAAAAATTTAGGTAGGATTGGTTATATTAGAATTAAAAAAAAAGATCCAACTATAAAAAAAAGTCTTTTAATTAAAGCATTTCAACGCCGATACAGACAAGGTTTGATTAATGGTATTTGTGATCAAGAATGCCTGATAATTAGTCAAAATTTATTAAAATCATAAATAATTATTGTTGAAAAAAATTTATTTAAGAATAAGTTGATAATTGCCAGATAAATGACTTATCGCTTTAACAAGTTAAAGAGGAAAGTCCGGGCTCCGCAAGGATACAGTGCCAGGTAACGCCTGGCGGGGGAAACCCTAGGGATAGTGCCACAGAAAATAAACCGCCATAACATGGCAAGGGTGAAAAGGTGTGGTAAGAGCACACCGGTTCTATTGGCGACAATGAACGCTGGAAAACCCCACTGGGAGCAAGACTAAGTAGAGGTGACATTGTTGTAAAACTAAAAGCCATCCTTGGCTAGTCATCAGGGTTAGTCGCTTGAGTTTGAGAGAAATTTCAAACCTAGATAAATGATAGGTTTAGATGACAGAACCCGGCTTATAGTTTATCTGGCAGCTTTCTTTAAAATAAGAGTTTCTTAATCATAATATTTCTTAAATATAACTCAAAATAGAGCATATTAAACTCTGAATTGTCTCTATTGACAGTTGTAATAAAAACCCATATTATCCCAAATATTCCCATATAAGCGGAATAAAGGATTTTATGATTTATGTTTTTATCTATTTACGAAAACAATATAGACAAAAAAGGAAGAGTATCAGTGCCAGCTAGTTTTAGATCTTATTTGTCTAATTTGGGATATAATGGAGTTATCTGTTACCCCTCTTTTAACAATCAATCTATAGAGGCGTGGCCACAGGATAGAGTCGAAAAAATTTCAAATTCAATAGACTCTTTAAATCCTTTTGAAGAGAAAAGAGATTTTTTTGCAACATCAATACTATCCGAAAGTATAAATTTACAATTTGATAGTGAGGGAAGAATTTCACTTACTCTAAAATTATTAAAACACGCAAAAATAAAGAAAAGTATGTTGTTTGTTGGTCAAGGCAAAACATTTCAAATATGGGAACCTGCAATATTTGAGAAATTTAAGGTAACTGCAAGAAAAAAAGCAAATTTAAATCGAGCAAGTCTTAAATGGGATAATCAATTAAATAAATAATAAAAAGAGGGGGGAAGATGACAATTAACTTTAAAGCACCAGAAATAAAGGAGTTACAACCTAGACTTTTAGTAATGGGAGTTGGTGGAGCAGGTGGAAATGCAATTAATGAAATGATTGAAAATGGAATGCAAGGAGTAGAATTTATTGCTGTTAACACTGATGCACAAGATTTAAAACACAGTAAAGCAAAATTAAAAATTCAAATTGGATTAAATTTAACTAAAGGTTTAGGTGCAGGAGCAAAAATTGATATAGGACAGGCAGCTGCTGATGAGTCTTTAAATGAAATTGTTAATGTTTTACAAGGCGCTAACATGGTTTTTATAGCCGCTGGAATGGGTGGTGGAACAGGAACTGGAGCCGCACATGTAATTGCTAGAGCAGCAAAGGAATTAAATATTTTAACTGTTGGGGTGGTGACATTACCATTTTTATACGAGGGTCCATCCAGAATGAGAAGGGCTCAGATTGGTCTAGAAGAACTGAGAAAACACGTTGATACAATTATAGTAATTCCTAACCAAAATCTATTTAAGATTGCAAATGAACTAACTACATTTGAGGAGTCTTTCAATCTTTCCAACAATGTTTTAATGCATGGGGTTCAAAGTGTGACAGATTTAATGGTCAGACCAGGTATAATTAATTTGGATTTTGCTGATGTTGAAACAGTAATGGCATCTATGGGTAAAGCCATGATGGGAACAGGGGAATCAGAAGGCGATGGAAGAGCAATGAAAGCTACAGAAATGGCAATCAGTAACCCTTTAATAGACGACTACACTTTAAAAGGTGCAAAAGGATTATTAGTTAATATTACTGGTGGTAAAGATCTTAAATTATTTGAAGTTGATGAGGTAGTTAATAAAATAAGATCAGAGGTTGAAGCTGATGCAGAAATTATAATTGGCGCAATAACAGATCCCTCACTAGATGGTAAAATGAGAGTATCAATTGTAGCTACTTCGTTAGATGGTCAACAACCTGAAACAAAATCAGTTATTAATATGGTTCATCGAATTCAAAATAGAAATCCTGGATATTCTGATTTTTCAAATTTAGGATTCAATACATCTTTTAATTTTTCTAACAGTAGCCCATTATCAAGTGGTGCTACTGCATTGAAATTGGATCCAGAGGTAATGAGTGAAAATACTCTTGATACAGATACAGTTACTAGTGAAAATATAAATCAGATTAACAACCAGTATCACGAAGAATTACTCAAGAATCAAAAAGTGGAAAGCATTGTTGAAAATACCTTAAAAGATGATGAAAATTCTTTTACCAAAGATGCAATGGAAGACTCAATTGAGGAGGAGAAATCAGATAATGATTTAAAAGAATTTGGAGTCGATAATGAGTCACCTGATTTATTTAGTTCTGATAGCGAAACTTTTACTCCAGAAGGGTTATCGTCGACTGAAAATGAGGATCAAGAGGATGACTTAGAAATACCCGCATTTTTAAGAAGACAAAAAAATTAATGGTCTTCGAAAAAATAAATGGATGCCACCATAGTACAGGATAGATTTAAACACTATCCTGTACTGCTAAAAGAAATTATTAGCATTATTACCCCTCAATATGGTGGCACATTTATTGACTGTACATTTGGTCAAGGTGGTTACACAAGAGAAATTCTAAAAAATCCGAATAATAAAGTAATCGGCATCGACAGAGATGCTGAGAGTTCAAAAATAGCAAAGAAAATTGAAAAAGAGTTTCCCGGCCGATTTATCTTTAAGAATTTAAACTTTAGTGCGTTAGGAAATTTTAAGATTAAAAATGAGAATGTTAGGGGTGTAATATTTGATTTAGGTTATTCTTATACTCAAATTAAAAATCCTAAAAAAGGATTATCTTTTAATTCTAGTGGGTCATTAGATATGAGGATGGGTTTAAATGAATTCTCAGCCAAGGAAACAGTGAATAAATTAGATGGTGAAAGTCTTGTAAAAATTTTTAAATCCTTTGGTGATGAAAAAGATGCAAGACTAATTGTTAAAAATATTCTCAAAGAAAGATTATTAAAAGAAATAGACACCCCTCACTTAGTAGAGATTATTGAAAAATCAAAAAAAAGAAATAGTAAAAGAACTCATTCTGCAACTAAAGTTTTTCAGGCCTTAAGAATTTTTGTTAACAAGGAAATAAGTGAGCTTATTTATGGAATGATCCATGCAGCCAAAGTTTTAAAAAAAGATGGACTTTTAGTCGTTGTAACTTTTCATTCTTTAGAGGATAAAATTGTAAAATATTTTTTTAGAAGTCTCTCAGAACATAAAAGTATATCTAGATATCAACCTGAGAAAATGCAGGAAGAAATTTTATTCAAATTATATCAAAAAAAACCAATATTTCCCTCAAATCGAGAACTTAAAGAAAACTATCCATCTAGGTCAGCAAAATTAAGATGTTTAATAAAGAAAGAAAATTTTTATGATTTTAAAACTGATATTTTAGATAAATTTAAGGATTTAATGGAAATTGAAAAGCTTGGACTTAACTTATGAAAAAAATTCTAACTATTAGTTTAATTTTTTCACTTATTATAATTACGTCTTTTATAAAAAATTCTACGAAGAAAATCGATGAAGAATTATTTATTTTAAAAGAGAATATATCAAATTTAAATCTTGAATTAGATAACGTAAAACTTGAATTTGAGTTTTTAAGCTCCGCAGAAAAACTGATTAATTATCAAAACCTTTATTTTGAAAATAAGTTGACCCAAATGAATATAAATGAAATCGAAATCATTGACTTCACAAGAGAAAAAATCCTTACAAAAGGTGTTAAAATTATAGATAGCGATAAATAATAATATGAAATTTATTCTCTACGAAAACAAAGAAGAATTTGAATTTAAGAATGATAAAAAAAACTTTGATATTAGATTTAATAGAATTGCATTCATTTTTTTTATTTTTTTTCTTATTTCTGTAATTTATTGTATTCACCTTACTCACCTTGGATCTAGAGATTTAAAATCCAATATTTCAGAAAATTATGAATCTTTTAATAAAATCCAGAGAGCAAATATTTTAGATCGAAACAATAATTTTTTAGCTAAAACTGTTAATTCTATCGATATTGGAATAAATCCAGTTGAAGCCATAGATAAAAAAAAATTATTACTTAATCTAAAATATATATTTCCCGATAAAGATTTTGAATTAATCAATTCCAAGCTTTCAAAAAATAAATTTTTTTGGTTTGAAAAAAAAATTTCAGAGGAGAACTATGAGAAAATTATGATGCTGGGTGATAAATCAATAAAACCACATGAAAATCTTACTAGAGTTTATCCTCAAAAAAATTTATTTAGTCATATAATTGGACAAATTGATGATGATAACTTTGGTATCTCTGGATTAGAGAAATCATTAGACACAAATTTAAAAAAAAACAATAAATCTATTCAACTTACTGTAGATAAAGATATTCAGTTTCTAATAAGAGAGGAGTTAATAAGATTTAATAAAATATTTAAAACCAAGGGTAGTGCCTCAATTTTGATGGATATTAATAATGGTGAGATTTTATCTATTGTTTCACTGCCTGATTTTGATCCAAATCAAAGACAAAATATCATAGATGTAAATTATATCAATAGAGCAACTAAAGGTGTTTACGAATTGGGTTCTGTTTTTAAAACTTTTACCTTGGCAGCAGCCTTAAATGAAAAAATAATAAATACTAATACTGAGTTTAAAAATTTAGAAAAAAGCATTACCTGTGGAAAAAATAAAATAAGTGAATACGATAAAAAAATTCCCACAAACTTAACTGCTGAAGAAATTCTAATCCGATCAGGCAACATAGGTTCAGTAAGAATTGGCCAATCAATTGGTATTGAAAAATACAAAAAATTTTTAAATGATCTCGAATTAATTAACTCAATACAATTTGATATTGAGGAAATGGGCAAACCAATATCCTTTAATTGGGGAAAATGTAAGCTTGCCACTACCTCATATGGACATGGAATTACCACTACAATTTTACAATTAACTAGTGCTTACTCCAGCATTGCTAATGGTGGTTTTAAGATTAATCCCACTCTTATAAAAAAAGAAAAATATACTAAAGGTGATAGAATCTTGGAGGAAAATGTTTCAAGAAATCTTGTTTCAATATTGAGAAAAATTGTTACCACAAAGGAAGGCACTGCAACACTAGCTAACGTAGAAGGCTATGAGGTTGCTGGAAAAACTGGTACCGCAGAAAAAATTTTAGAGGGTGAATACTCCCGAAAAAAAATTAATACTTTTGCCTCAGTATTTCCAGCTTCAAATCCTAAGTATAGCTTGGTTGTGATGTTGGATGAGCCTAAAACAAATAGTGAGTATGTTTATGATTATAGAGATGGATCAGAAATAAAATACAAAGGAACTCCTTTTAATACTGCTGGTTGGACTTCGGTTGAAGTTGTTGGTCAAATTATAGAAAAGATTGGGCCTATTTTAGCCACAAAATATACGGAAGTTAATTAACAATGTTATTAGGCAATTATTTTACCAATATAGATAGTAGTAAAAAAAAATTTTTTTTTTCTGGAATTTCATTCAATTCAAAAGATATTAAAAAGGATAATATATTTTTTGCTATAAAAGGGAACAACATTGATGGAAATAAATTCATTTCTACGGCAATAAAAAAAGGCTCTAAAATTATTATTAGCGAGAAAAGAATTACAAATTTTCAAAAGGATATTTTATTTATTCATACTAAAAATATAAGAAAACTTTTAGCAGAAATCGCTTTTAAAATTTACAAGAACAAACCAAATAATTTAATTGCTGTAACTGGAACAAATGGAAAATCATCTGTTTCAGATTTTTATTTTCAATTATTAAAACTTAACAAAGTAAAAGTTGCTTCAATTGGAACTTTAGGTGTGAAATCAAAGAATATTAGATTCAATTTACCAAATACTACAATAGACCCAATTCGAATAGGACAAGTATTATCTAAATTAAAATCTCAAAAAATTAATAATGTAATTATGGAAGCATCCAGCCACGGCCTAAGTCAACATAGGTTAGATGGATTAAAGTTTTCATCAGGTATTTTTACAAATTTATCTCAGGATCATTTAGATTATCATAAAAATTTAAAAAAATATTTTAAAGCAAAACAGTATTTATTTGAAAATTTGATAAGAAAAAAAGGAAATGTAATAGTAGATGAAACAATTCCAGAATTTAAAAGAATAAAAAAAATTGCAATTTCTAGAAGATTAAGATTATGGGATTTAAATAATAGCAAAAATCAATTTCAAATTTTATCTCATAGTTTTAGAGGTGAGAAACAAATATTAAAGATGAAATACAATAATCTTAAGAGAGAAGTAAATATAAATCTTATTGGAAAAATACAATTAAAAAATATTTTAATGGCGATTATTGCAGCAAAAAACAGCAATTTAAGTTTAATCAAGATTCTAAATGTATTGTCAAAACTTAAACCAATAGATGGAAGATTTGAAAAAATTGGTAAAATCAAAAATAAGTCTAAAGTAATACTTGATTATGCGCATACACCAGATGCGCTAAGAATATCTCTTTCAAACCTTAAAGAGCAATTTCCAAATAAAAAAATGATTTTACTTTTTGGTTGTGGAGGAAATAGAGATAAAAAAAAAAGATTCAAAATGGGAAAGATTGCAAGTAATTATTCTAACGAAATTTATTTAACTGATGATAATCCTAGATTTGAAAATCCGGGAAAAATTAGAGATGATATTAAGCAGGGTATTCAAAACACTTTAATAAGAGAAATTCCAGATAGAAAACAAGCTATATCTGAGGCTATCAAAAATTTAAACACAGGAGATATTTTGTTAGTCGCTGGAAAAGGTCATGAAAAAACACAAGATTTTGGCAAAAAGAAAATTTTCTTTTCGGATAAAAAAATCATTTTAGATTGTATTAAACTTAAAAATATTAATTTATCAAAAAACTTAAAGATAAATATTATTAAAGAAGCATTGAAAATCAAAAATAAAATTTCTTTAGTAAAAGCAGACAAAGCAACAATTAACTCCAAAGAGGTAAAAAAGAATGATATTTTTTTTGCTATTAAAGGAAAAAAAAATGATGGAAATAAATTTATTGGAGAGGCATTTAAAAATAAAGCATCATTAGTTGTAGTAAATAAAATTCAAAATAAATTTGATAGTAAACGTCAGATAAAAGTAAAAAATACATTAAAATTTATGACTGAAATTTCAAAAATTTTTAGAAAAAATATCGATACAAATATAATAGCTATTACAGGAAGTTGTGGGAAAACTACTCTTAAAGAATTATTGGGCAATGTGTTAAGAAAGTTTTCTAACGTTAGTATTTCTCCAAAATCATATAATAATAAATTTGGAGTACCCTTAAGTTTACTTAATTTTAAACATAGTGATGAATTTGGAATTTTAGAGGTTGGCATGGATAAAAAAGGCGAGATTGATAATTTGACAAATATTATAAAACCAAATGTTGGCCTAATAACTAATATTAACTATGCACATGCAAAAAATTTTAAAAATATCAAACAAATTGCTTTAGCTAAAGCAGAGATAATTAAAAATATATTACCTAATGGTTTCGTTATCTTGAATGCAGACGATAGTTTTTTCAAATTACATAAAAAAATTGCCTTGAATAACAATATTAATGTGATTTCTTTTGGAATTAAAAGAAAAAAAGCAAATGTTAAGCTGCTTAATATAAAAAAAATTAAAAAATTATTTAAGATTAAAGTTAAAATAAACGATAAGTTTAAAAATTTTATTATATCTAATAATTTTCAAAATAATATTTATAATATTTTAGGAGCTTTAAGTGTAATAAGTATTTACAAAAATGTACTTGAATTAAATGAAAAAATTTTCTTAGATTTCAGAAGTCCAGCCGGAAGAGGAGATCATTCTATTATTAAGATCGGTGATAAAAAAATAAACTTAATTGATGAAAGTTATAATTCTAATCCTCTATCTTTAAAATCAGCTTTAAAGAATTATGATAATATTGACACAAAAAAACATCGTAAATACCTTTTGCTTGGAGATATGATGGAACTTGGAACACATTCAAAAAAACTTCACAGATCGATGGCTCCTTTAATTAATAAGACAAATATTGATAAAGTATTTGTTATGGGAAAAATGGTCAGAGAAATATTTAACAATATTATAAAAGTTAAAAGAGGAAGAATTTTACTAAATAAATTAGAAATATTTGAATTAATTAAGAAAGATTTAGATAATTATGATTATTTAATGATTAAAGCCTCAAATGCGACAGGTTTCAATAGTATAGCAAATAACCTAAAGAGGTTGAATTAAATGCTTTATCAATTTTTACTTAATTTTGTTGATCCCTTTAGTTTTTTGAATGTATTTAAATACCTAACATTTAGGACTGGTTTATCTTTTTTTACTTCGTTGGTTATTGTTCTAATTATAGGAGGATCTTTTATAAAATTTTTTTCAAAACAAAAAATTTTAAATCCTATCCGTAATGATGGTCCAGAAGATCATATAGTAAAAAAAATTGGAACTCCAACAATGGGTGGAGTAATTATTTTGTTTGGTTTGTTGATATCAGTATTATTTTGGTCGGATTTATCAAATTTAAATGTTTTATTTTGTGTATATATCGCAATTTCTTTTGGTCTACTTGGAGCATTCGATGATTATAAAAAAATAAAGCATAGTAACTCTTCAGGTATCTCGTCAAAGTTAAAATTAACCTTGCAAATAATATTAGCAATAATTGGTGTGAGTTTTTATGTTTACTTTAATGACTATCAAGATTTAACAAATCTATACTTTCCTTTTTTTAAAAACCTTATCATTAATCTTGGATGGTTTTTTATACCTTTTTCAATATTTGTAATTATTGGTTCATCGAATGCTGTAAATCTCACTGATGGATTAGATGGGTTAGCCACAGTGCCTGTAATACTTGTTGCAGCTTGTTTTGCATTTATAAGTTATGTTACAGGAAATGTTGTATTTTCAAATTATTTACAAATTCCTTACATAGAAGGAACTGGAGAAATCTCAATTTTTTGTGGAGCTATCATTGGCTCTTGTTTAGGCTTTTTATGGTTTAACGCTCCTCCAGCAAAAATTTTTATGGGTGATACAGGATCCTTATCTTTGGGTGGTTCACTAGGAGCAATCGGTATAATAACAAAACATGAAATAGTTTTAGCAATTACCGGAGGTTTATTTGTTCTCGAGGCTGTTTCGGTTATTGTTCAAGTAATATCATTTAAAATTACTGGTAAAAGAGTTTTTAAAATGGCACCTATCCACCATCATTTTGAGAAGAAAGGTTGGCCCGAATCAACAGTTGTAATTAGATTTTGGATAATCTCTATAATTTTAGCGATGATTGGATTAGCTACATTAAAACTAAGATAATGAATGATAATTCACAAATTTTTTTTAATAAAAAAATTCTAATTTATGGGTTAGGAAAAAGTGGCCTTTCGTCGTTCAATTTTTTAAAAAATAAAAATGATGTATATTTATTTGATGATGACCTGGGTCTTAAAATTAATAAGTCAATTAAAAGAAAAATTCTCAATTTTAAAGAATTATTAAAAACTAAATTTGATTTGATTATATTAAGCCCAGGAATTGATATAAAAAAATGTAAGTTAAAAAATTTAATTAAAAAAAAAAGTGAGAATATTTATACAGATCTAGATGTTTTTTGCTCATTTTATAGTAATGTCTCTTTTACAATAACTGGTACAAACGGAAAGTCTACCACATGCAAACTTTTGTATGATATCTTAAAAGATCAAAAAAAAGACGTAAGATTAGTGGGGAATATTGGTACACCAATACTATCTACAAATAAGATTTCAAAAAAAACAATTTTCGTAATTGAGGCTTCGTCTTACCAATTAGAATATAGTAAAATTTTTTCATCAAAATTTGCCGCTATCCTTAATATTGGGCCAGATCATCTAGAGAGACATGGTAATCTAAATAATTATATAGAAGCGAAATTTAAAATTTTTAATAATCAAAAAAGAGGAACAATTGGATTTGTAAACAAAGACGATCATCTAATTCAAAAAAGAATTGAAATAAAAAAGTATAAATTTAAACTGGTAAATGTAGATACAAAGTTAAATAATTTTATTTTGAAAAAAATTAGAAACAAATATTTTTTATCAAAATCAAATCAAGCAAATCTCTCGTTTGTTTTAGAAATGATAAAAAAACTTAATGTAAAATCAAATAAATTATTAAAAAGCATTAATAAATTTAAGGGATTGAATTATAGGCAGGAAATTATCTATAACAAAAATAAATTAATTATAGTTAATGACTCTAAATCTACAAGTTATTCTTCTTCGAAAGAATTATTAAAAATGTATGAAAATATTCATTGGTTAATTGGCGGTATTCCAAAAAAAGATGACAAATTATTGTTATCAAAAAAATATTTTAAAAATATTAAGATTTATGTCTTTGGTAAAAACTTTAAAAAATTTTTAAAAGATTTAAAGCAAAAGGCAGAGTTAAAAAGGTTTAAAAATTTAAATCTTGCACTATCTGCAATTTTTAAGAATATTCATAAAAAGAAACACTTAAATAATACGATCTTATTTAGTCCAGCTTCCGCATCATTTGATAGTTTTAAAAATTTCGAGGAAAGAGGCTTATATTTTAATAAATTAATAAAAAGACATTTCGATGAAAGAAAAATTATTTAGTTATATCTCCTTTTATCAATGGTGGAAAAGTATTGATAAACCTATTTTATCATTGATCTTAATTTTATTTTTGGTGGGTTTATTTTTCTCACTTGTATCAACTTCTCTAATTGCATCAGATAAATTAGATACGAATACATATTTTTTTTTTTTTAAACATACAGTTTTTGTTTTTTTCGGCTTCTTTTTAATTTTTTTCCTTTCTTTTATACCTGAGAAAGAAATTTATAGAATTTCTGTAATATTTTTCTGCTTATCATTAGTTTTGTTATTCCTTGTTCCTATAATCGGAGTGGAGATTAAAGGTTCAAAGAGATGGATTGATTTGTTGGTATTGCCAAGAATACAGCCTATTGAGTTTGTAAAGCCTTTTTTAATAGTAATAATAAGTATGATAATTTGTTCTCAAAAATATAGTAATTTTAATTTGAAATACTTCTTATCTTTTTTATTAACTATATTGATATCGTGTCTTTTGATACTTCAACCAGATATTGGTCAAACTCTTTTAATCGGTTTTAGTTGGTTAGTTTTGATTTTTATTTCTGGAATTAGCATATTTTTTTTGAGTATAGTCTTTTTTATTTCTTTAATCGTTTTAATGTCTGTCATTAGCTACCTGCCACAATTTAAATATATAAAAGATAGATTATTTTCTTTTTTTAATCCTGAAATGGGCACTCATAACTTTCAATCAGATAAAGCATTAGAAGCTATAATAAGTGGAGGTTTTTTTGGAAAAGGTATTGGAGAGGGAACATTAAAAAACAGAGTCCCTGAAGCTCATACTGACTACATTATTTCAGTTATTTCAGAAGAGTTTGGAGTAATCTTCATAATGCTAATTTTATTAACTTATCTAGTATTAATATTTTCGGTTTTGAAAAAGGTTTACAAGCAAAATGATAAAAAGATCAAACTAATACTAACTGGCTCTATTAGTTTAATACTTATGCAAGCAATGATTCATATAGGAGTAAATATCAGATTATTCCCAACTACTGGAATGACCTTACCATTTTTAAGTTATGGAGGATCATCAATTATAAGTATTTCTATTATATCTGGAATAATTTTAAATTTAACGAAAAGAAAAATAATTGAATGAAAAATATATTAATTTCGACGGGGGGATCAGGAGGTCATGTGGTGCCAGCAAAAATTCTATGTGAACATTTGCAGTCAAATTTTAATGTTTTTATTTCTACTGATTTAAGGGGGTTGAAATATCTAGATGATAAAAAAAATGATGTTGTTTTGATAAATACACCCAAATTAAACTTTAATATATTTTTTATCTTTAAAATATTTCAAGTAATTTACTTGGCGATTAAAGCAGTATTATTAATGAAAAAAAACAAAATTAGTATTGTTTTCTCAACAGGGGGATACATGTCATTACCTGTTTGTTTGGGAGCAAAATTTTTAGGAGTCAAAATATATTTACTTGAACCCAATATTGTTTTAGGCAGAACAAATAAACTCTTTTTGCGATTTTGTAACAAAATTTTTTCTTATACAAGAAACTTAAAAAACTTTCCTGAAAAACTTAAAAATAAAATTCAAATAATATCTCCATTAGTTAAAAAAAATTTATATGAGAAAAGAGAGGTTAAAACAGAAAATAAAGTATTCTGCCTTTTAGTTGTAGGCGGCAGTCAAGGAGCAAAGATATTTGATGACATAGTAAAAGATGTAATTATAAATTATTCAAAAAAAAATGAAATTAAAATTATTCAACAAACTAATAAAAGTAATATTGATAACTTAAAGAATATTTATGATGAGGCTGAAGTTGAAAATATCATTTTTGATTTTGAGGAAAATTTAGCAGATTTTATTAATCAATCTGACCTGTGTATTACTCGCGCTGGTGCATCTACTTTAGCAGAATTATCAATGATGAATAAACCATTTTTAACTGTCCCTTTAGTTTCAGCAAAAGATAATCATCAATTTGAAAATGCAAATTTTTATAAAAATTTAGGTTGTTGTTGGATTATGAGTCAAAAAGACTTTAATGTCATTAATTTAGAAAAGTTTTTAGATCACTTAATTATGAATAAGTTTGAGTACAATGTAAAAAAAAATAATTTAGAAAAACATAATTTCCAAAACTCATGGAATGATATAAACCAAAAAATACTGGACACTATTAATGAAAATTGAATTAGCTAAAAAAGAGACTATTCATTTTATAGGCATTGGTGGAATAGGCATGAGTGGTCTTGCACTGATTATGAAAGCGAAAGGTTTTCAAATTCAGGGAAGTGATATTAATAAAAACAAAAATATTGAAAAATTGAAAAAACAGAGTGTTAGAATTTTTATTGGTCAGAAAAAACGAAATATAAAAGATGTTACAATTGTAGTGACTTCCTCAGCAATTAAAAAAAATAATCCAGAATTACTAGAAGCTAAAAGAAAAAAATTACCAATAATTAAAAGAGGGAAGATGTTAGCAAATCTTGTTTCTTTAATGAAAAATATTGTAGTTGTAGGCTCTCATGGTAAAACAACCACAACATCTCTGGTAAGTTCAATTTTTGAAAACACTAAGTTAGATCCTACGATAATAAATGGAGGTATAATAAATTCAATTAAGAGTACTGCAAAATTAGGTAAAAGTGACTGGTCTATATTAGAAGCAGATGAATCAGATGGAAGCTTTACCCATATTTCTCCTACATACTCAATTATTACAAATATAGATAGAGAACACATGGATTTTTATAAATCTATGAATGATTTAAAAAATCATTTTTTACACTTTATAAGAAAAGTTCCATCATTTGGAAAATCTTTTATTTGTATTGATGATAAAGTGAACAATGAATTAATAAAAGATATCAAAAATACAAATTTTTATACTTATGGAATTAAATCTAATGCTAATTTTCTTATTAAAAATATTATTCAAAACAAGCTACTCTCTAAATTTGATTTATCAATAAGTTTACCAAATAAAAAAAAAACAATTATAAAAAACTTTCAGATTCCATTATTAGGTATTCATAATATAAGAAACGCTGCAGCTGCAATTGCAGTTGCAATTACAGTTGGTATCCCGGTTTCTAATATAAAAAGAGGTTTGAAAAACTTTAAAGGTGTTCAGCGAAGATTTAATAAGATATTTACATTTAATGGAGTTGATTTCTATGATGATTATGCTCATCATCCAACAGAGATAAAATCTGTTTTAGAGGGAGTAAAAAAAGTTTTTGATAAGTTTGAAAGAGTGTGTATTTTTCAACCTCATAGAATATCAAGATTAAAAGATTTAAGAAATGAATTTGCCCATTGTTTCAAAGATGCTAATACAGTTATTTTATGTCCTATTTATACAGCTGGAGAAAAAATTAAACTAGGTTTTAATTATAATAATTTTGCAAGGGAAATAATAAAAAATTCAAAAGTAAAACTATTCATGATTAAAAATAACATTGAATTAGCTAAATTTCTAAAACAAAATATTTATGGAAATAAAATCGTTATAGGAATGGGCGCTGGTTCAATTACAAATTGGATGAAAAAATTACCCGAATTAATGTAATGCATATAAATCAACTCAAAAATTTACTAAAAGATTTTGATAAAAACATAATTTATGATCAAGACTTAAAGAAAAAAAATTGGTTTAATATTGGAGGAAAGTCTAAAGTTTTTTATAAAGCGGAAAATTTGAAGGACTTAGTAAAATTTCTCAAATTGCTCAATAATAGGGAAAAAATTTTTATTATAGGTGCAGGTTCTAATACTTTAATCCCTGATAATATTTTTGATGGAGTAGTGATAAAGCTCAGTAAAAATTTTAATAGAATATCCTTATTAAGAGAGGATGTAATTATATCTGGTAGTGCTGTTTTAGATAAAAGTTTGTCTGATTTTGCCTCTGAAAATCACTTGAGCGGGTTTGAATTTTTATCTTGTATTCCAGGATCTATAGGTGGGGGGATTAAAATGAATGCTGGATGTTTTGGAAAAGAATTTAGAGATATTCTTCTTTCAATTCAAGCCGTAGACCAAAAAGGGAATTTAATAACAATTCCATCAAAAGAAATTAATTTTGATTATAGAAGCAACGATTTATCCAAAGATTTAATTTTTTTAAGCGCCTCATTTAAAGGAGTGAAAAGTGATTTTAAAAAAGTAAACAGTGAAGTAAGAAAAATGAAATCTCTTAAGGAAAAAAATCAACCAATGAAAATTAAAACTGGCGGAAGCACTTTTAAAAACCCAATAAATCAAACAGATAAAAAAGTTTGGGAATTAATAAGAGAGTCAGTGTCCATGGACACTAAATTTGGTGATGCACATATTTCAGAAAAACATTCAAATTTTTTTGTAAATAAAGGTAATGCAACATTTAATGATATGAAAAAATTAATTGATTTTGTCTCAAAAATGGTTTTGAAAAAAACTGGCATAAAATTAGATAAAGAAATTAAAATATTGGAATAATTTGATAAAAAAAATTTTAATAATTTCAGGTGGTATTTCTAAAGAAAGAATTATCAGCTTAGAGACTGGGAAGCAGGTTGCTAAAGAATTAAAAAAAAATAACTATTTAGTCAAAACATGCGAACCTGATAAAGATTTATTATCTGTAATAAGAAATTTCAAACCCCATTGTATTTTTAATGCTCTACATGGGCAGTTTGGTGAAGATGGATATATACAAACAATCCTAGAAACAATAGGTATACCTTTCACCCACTCAGGTGTGATTGCCTCTGCCAAGGCAATGGATAAAGAAATTTCTAAAAAGATATTTTTAAAAAATAAAATTTTGACACCTAAATATTTCATTTATAATTTTAACAAAACTAACAAAGAACTTATAAGTCTTGTAAAAAAAAAGTTAGACTTTCCAGTTGTAATTAAACCAATCAATGAAGGCTCTAGTGTAAATGTGCATATTTGCACCAAAAATAATTTATTAAAAAACTTAAAATTGTTAAAACATTACAGAAAAATAATGATTGAACAATTTATTCCTGGAAGAGAAATTCAATCAGCTATTATTGGGAAGAAGAAACTTGGAGCAATTGAGCTTAAACCAAAAAGAAAATTTTATGATTATCAGGCAAAATATAATTCTAACGCTAAAACAGAACATATTATCCCAGTAGACTTGCCTAAAAAAAAATTCAAAGTTCTCATGGATACGACTTTTAAAGTACATAATTTGATAGGGTGTAGAGGGGTCACAAGATCAGATTTTAAATATTTTAAAGGAAAATTTTATCTTTTAGAAATTAATACACAACCTGGTATGACAAAACTATCTTTAGTACCTGAGATATCAGCATATAATGGAATTAATTTCATAAATCTAATAAAATTAATTTTAAAAGATGCATCTATTAATAAGTAAAAAAATTATAATTTACTTATTACTGTTTTGTTTTCTTGTAACAATAAACAATATTTCATTAACAAATATAAGTTTTCCAAAAATAAATAACATAGAGATTACAGGTTTAAATATTAATGAGAGAAAAAAAATTGAAAGCATAATTTATGATGCTGATTTTAAAAATATTTTTAACATAGATAAGCAATATTTAAAAAAAAAGATTAATTCAATTAATATTATTGATCAATTCGAAATATTCAAAAGTTATCCTTCAACCCTAAAAATATTTATAAAGGAAACAAAAATACTTGCGCAAACTAAAAGAAATGGCTACGATTATTTTATTGGATCAAATGGAAAACTAATTCAAAATAATTATTCAGCTTCTGATCTACCATTTGTATTTGGTGATTTAGATCTTAATGAATTTTTAAATTTTAAGAGTGAAATTGATAAATCAAATTTTGAATTTAAAAACATAACAAAATTATATTATTTTAAATCAAAAAGATGGGATATTGAAACTTCCAAAGGATATTTGATAAAGTTGTCAAAAGATAATGTTGAAAAAAATCTAAATTTGTTTGTCCGTTTATCTGATGAAAATAAAATTAAGAATAAGTCAGAAATTGATTTTCGCCAAAAAAATCAAATAATATTAAATGATAAATAA
>CACLTO010000001.1:50000-87705 GCA_902609915.1 uncultured Pelagibacteraceae bacterium | reverse complement strand
TGAATTATGATATCTCTGGAATTTCTAATTTTTACATGAAACATCCTAACAATGATGTTTCTGAAAAAATTCAAACTTTATTTAAAAATTCATTAATTTCTGGATCAATAAATAAAATTGAATTGGAAAGTGCGTTAGAAAACAAATATGTTTCAAAAATTTTTATAGAAAAAGTTGCAAAATAACTTTCTTTTCTAATCGATTAAGCTGCATACATTGTGGTATATGATTTGATGCATTTCTTGAATTCTAGCAGTGCTCATTGAACTAATAATTACTGGATAATCACAAAGATTTTTTGATTGTCCTCCTTTATTTCCCAATAAACATATAGAAAAGATTTTTTTTTTTTTTGAAGTTTTTAACAAATTTATTATATTCTTGCTATTTCCAGAGGTTGAAAATGCAATTAAAAGATCATTTCTTTTACCTAGAGCTTCTAATTGTCTTGAAAATATATTCTCATATCCAAAATCATTAGCAATACAAGTAATAGTGCCTATATCTGATGATAGTGATACTGAGCTGTATGGCTTTCTGCTTTTTTTGTACCTGCCTATTAGTTCAGCAACAAAATGTTGACTATCAGTTGCACTGCCTCCATTTCCAGCCATATAAATTATCCCTTTTTTTTTAATAGTTTTTTTAATAATTTTTGAAATTTCTATTACACTTTTTTCAATCAATTGAAAATTTTTTTTTAAAACCTCTTGATGATTAGTTAATTCGTTTCTAATTTTTCTCATTAATTCAATTTATTTAATAATTTAATAATATCATCCGAAAAATTTAATTTAAAGCCTATTAGGTCACAATTTCTTGCAAACTCAATATCAGAAATGCTATCGCCTATCATATAACTTTTATTAATAATAAAATTGAATTCCTTTTTAGCCAACTTAAAAAGACCAGTATTTGGTTTTCTATAACTTTTATTCTTTCTAAATTTATTAAACTTTGAGAATTGGTAATAAGGGCTATAATAAAACTTATCTACATATGATCCGTTTTTTAAAAAAATTGAGTTCATCCAATTGTGTAAAATTTTCAAATCTTTTTCTGTATAGTATCCCCTTCCAATTCCAGATTGATTTGTAACTACAAAAACTAAAAAATTTTTATTTTTTAAACAATTCATAAATTTAAAGATATTTTTTCTCCACAAGATCTTATTTTTACTATGCACATAACCAAAATCTTTATTGATAACACCATCTCGATCCAAAAAAATGGCTTTTCTTTTTTTAATTCCCTGCATAAATTTCTCTGAATTTTTTAAATCTTTTGGAACACCTATATCAATAAATTTATTCAATTTTTGAACATAAGGTTTTGCCTCAATTTTTTTTTCTTTGATAAGTTCAGGAAAAATATCTTCTTCCAATGAGCAAATTTTTTTTTTTATCTTTGATAATAATTTTTTTTTTACAAAATAATAACCACTATTAATTAGTTTTGTATTTTTTTTTTCTTTAGTAAAATTCAAAATCTTACCTTTATTAGTTTGAATTGATAAAAATCTATTATTATCACTATTTATTTTTGCTACGGCTAATTTGATCAAAGAATTTTTTTTTATATTTAATGGTAAATCTTGAAGATTAAAATCAAAATATGTATCACCGTTACATAAAAAGAAGTTTTCTTTTAATAATTTCTTTGCATTTAATAGTGCACCACCAGTTCCTAAAGATTTAACCTCCTCACAACATTTTACTTTTGTTGTATTGAAAAAAATTTTGTTATGATATCTTTTTTTAAATAATTTCTTTTTATAACCTGAAAGTAAAATTATTTCTTTAATCCCTTGTCTTGCAAAAAATAAGATTAAATGTTCGATAAAGGGTTTTTTACAAACTTTAATTAATGGCTTGGGAATTCTTCTTGTTAATTTTCCAAGTCTTGTACCTAAGCCACCTAC
Source organism: uncultured Pelagibacteraceae bacterium (assembly GCA_902609915.1). Classification (GTDB taxonomy): domain Bacteria; phylum Pseudomonadota; class Alphaproteobacteria; order Pelagibacterales; family Pelagibacteraceae; genus Pelagibacter. Next base: position 85,784 of record CACLTO010000001.1, on the reverse strand, counting down.
AAATATAACTGCTTGATTAACTTCAATCATTTTTAGTTTAATAATTATTTAAAATTTTAAACTTATCTGACTTATATGTTTTTAACAATTCGGTTATACCATTTTCTATTGTAAATTTTGCTTTGAAACCTTTTTTTTCAATTTTTTTATTGCTTACAAAATAATCTCTTTTATCCGGATCTTTTTGATTATTATTTATCTGAATTCTTAAACCTTTTATTTGTTTTTTTATCTTTTTAGCTAATGATAATTTTGTAAGGTTAGCGCTTGATAAGCCAACATTGTAAACATTTGACCTCATCTTATAAAAATTATTAATAGCAAATACAAAAACTTTAACTATGTCTTTTACGTGAATATAATTTCTTCTAAAATGTGGCTCAAATAGCGTTAATTTTTTAGTTTTCATTGCCTCCCAGACAAAATTATTTACCAATAAATCAGTTCTCATTCTAAAAGATTTTCCAAAAACTGTTGCTAACCTAAAAGAAATACTATTTTTGAATTTCATAACTTCTTTTTCCGCTTGAACTTTTGTTCTTCCATATAAAGAAATTGGATTTAATTTGGATCTTTCAGTGCAAAACTTATTTTTTTTTCCTACACCGTAACCTGAATTTGTTGTTGCAAATATAACTTTTTGATTTTTTTCTAAACATTTTCTCATAAAAATCACTGATTCTAAGTTTACTAATCTTGCAAGTTTTGGAAATTTATCACACAAGGGAGCACCCACAAGGCCAGCCAAAGGTATAATAAAATCATGATTTTTAATTGATCTTTTTACTAACGACTTATTTAAAACACTTCCAACTATAAGTCTGAAATTTTTTTTGTTTTTTAAATGAGATAAAGAATTTTTTTTGTAAGTAAGGTTATCTAATACAGTGACTTTATAGCCAATTTTTACTAATTCAGTGGATAACATTGAACCTATGTATCCAGCCCCTCCTGTGATTAAAATACTTTGCTTTTTATTCATTACAAATCTGTTCTTATATCATTAAGAAGGTTTTTAAGAGATCTTGAAAGTCTTACTTTCGGTTTCCATTTAGTATCATTTCTAAATTTTTTTGAATTTGGTAACTGTTTATTGATATCTACAGGTCTAAGGAGTTTTTTATCCTCTTTCACTAAAATTTTTTTTTTTGAAAAGGAAATTAGAGTTTTTAAAACATGACTTACACTTGCCGTATCATTGCCTCCAATATTATATATTCCTCCAATTTTGCCTTTTTTAGCTGTAAGCCAATAAGCATTCATTGCATCATCTATATCAATAAATGTCCTTATACTTTTTAAATTACCATGCTTTAAATACTTAATTTTATTCTTCTCTATTTCCACAATTTGTTTTGCAAAAGCTGACTGAAATAGGGTAAATCTTCTTGAGTTAGTGTAAGAAAACATTCTCGTAATTATGATATTAATTTTATAGCTTTTATAATAAACTTGAGATAATAGGTCTTGAAAACACTTTGAAACGGCGTAAGGACTTTGGGGGCTCATTTTTTCTGACTCAATAATTGGTTTATTCTTATTATCTACATTTCCATAAACTTCAGGAGTACTACATATAATGATCAATGACTTTAAATTAGTTTCTCTAATTGCTTCCAACAGATTTAGAGTTATATTATTGTTATTTAAAATCACTTGACGTGGTAAATCAAATGATTTTCTAACATCAGCATCTGATGCAAAATGATATATTAAATCAGGTTTTGATAAAATCAAAAATTTTTTTAATTTTTTATAATTAAGTAAATTAAGTTTAGTTAATTTTAATCTTTTTGATTTAATCTTATTTAGATATTTGAGTTTATTTTTATTTCTAAAAGTTCCAAAAATTTTAATTTTACTATCTTTTTTTAAAATATATTCTCCTAAAAAGGAGCCAGCTGAACCTGTAATTCCAGTAATAAAACATCGCTTAAATTTTCTATTATTTGACATTAACTTTATAATTACAAGTTAATATTTGGTTTAGTTTCAAAAAATTCCCTAATTGATTTAACTCAATTATAGTTAGATTATTTTTAATTAATAGGTTAAAAAAATTACTCATTTTCAGAAAAATATATTATTTGTGATCCAGTAGAATCAAAATTTAGATCTAATGATAATTTATTAGAAAATTTTTTTTTAAGTTTCGAAATATTTCTTTTATCTGTTAAGAATAGAATAAACCCACCATCACCAGCACCTAAAATTTTTGCTCCTTCAGCGCCATTCTTTAAACCTAAATTTATAAGGTTGTTTATTGTAGAATTAGAAACTGATTCAGTCAGTTTTTTCTTATAATACCAATGCTTATTTAGAAGTTCCGCAAAATCACTTAGTATATTTTTGGAATTACGGATAAGCTCTTCAGCATCATGTGAAATTTTATTTATTTCATTTAAATAAGAAATATTCTTAGAAAACCTTTTAATCTTTTTTTTTTCAACTTTTGAAGCAGATCGAGAGAAGCCAGAAAATACTAATAATAAACTTTCTTGTAATTTTTTCACATTTTTATAACTTAATGGAATTTGGTTAACTTTGTAATTATTTCCATAAAAATCTATTACATTAAAACCACCAAATGATGCAGCAACTTGATCTTGTGAACCAACATAATCTTTTACTAAATTTTGCTCTATAAAAATTGCTTGGTTGGCTAAATTTTTTTTTGAAACATATCTATTATTAAGTGCGTGCAAACAGTTGAGTAATCCTACACAAAAACTAGAACTTGCACCTAGTCCTGATTGAGCAGGTAAATCAGCATTATGTATCATTTCGAAGTGATCATTGTATTTTAAAAACTTTAGACTTTCTCTAACAGTAGGATGTTGAATTTTATTAATTAATTTGACCTCCTCTGTTTGATGATATCTAAGCCTAAATTTATATTTGAAAAATGGTGGCAATTTCCTTACATTCACATAACAATATTTGTTTATTGCAACATTAATTACTTTCGATGAATTACTTTTATACCAAATTGGAAAGTCAGTCCCTCCCCCAAAAAAAGAGATTCTAAATGGTGTTCTGCTAATTATCATATCCTGAATTATAAAAGAAATGCATTAAAGATGAAAAAGTTATCATATCAAATTTAATTGGTTTTTTTAGTAAAAGTTGCAATTTTTTTTTAGTAAATATTTGAATTTTACCTTCACCTATTTCAGAAATTTTTTTTTTTGTCAAAATTTTTTTATTTAGTTGTGCTGAGAAAATAGCCATTTTGCCATTTATTAGACTACTAAATGGATAAATAGTATTTATGTATGAGAATAAAATATTTTTCTTATCTACACCTAACTCTTCACAAAGTTCTCTCCTTGCACTTATAAATAAACTCTCTTTTTTTTCAACAAAGCCTTGGGGTAAAGATAATAAGAATTTATTAATTATTGGGCTAAAAGCTCTCATCAAATAAAATTCGTTCCTAAAACTTGGTACAATTGTAACTCCAGTAAAACCTTGCTTATTTTTATTTTTTGGATCTATTGATAGATAATCTTTGACATAAAAATCCTTTGATTTAATCTCATTTCTATAAACTTTGTATACTTTATTCGAAAAAACAAATTTTTTTTTTTTAAAATACTTCATAAGACGTTATGCAATATTTTAATAACAATAACAATAAATTCAGTAAGATTTGCCTAGGCACTTGGTCTCTAAGCGGAGAGAATTCTAAAATAAAATCGTATGATAGACTTAATGAAAAAAATATATACACAATATTAGAAGAAGCGTTAAAAAAAAAAATTAATTTTTTTGACACGGCGCCTGTTTATGGACTAAGTGAAAAATATTTAGGAAAATTCATACATAAAATAAGGGAAAAAATAATAATATCGAGTAAAGTAGGTTGTGTCAGCTTTAATAAAAAACTAAATTTCCAAAAAAAAAATATTAGTGCTCAAATTGAAAATATTAAAAAGAATTTAAAAACAGATTATATTGATATAATTCAATTGTATAATCCAAATCCAACTGAACGTCATTTGATGACAGCATTAGAACTTTTAGAAAAATTAAAGTCTAAAAAGATAATAAAACAAATTGGAGTTACACTAAATAATCCAGAAGACTATATAAAATTAAGAAAACTTTTTAAATTTGAGTTTGTACAATGTAATTTTAATTTTCTCGATCAAAGAATTTTAGATCTTAAAGTTTTAGATCTTATCAAAAAAGATAAATCAACTTTGTACGTAAGGACTATTTTAAATTTTGGTATATTCACAGAGACGTTTTTAAAAAAAAATAGAATATCTTTTGGCTCACACGACCATAGATCAAAATGGAAAATCGAGCAAATTTATAGATGGGTGAATTATGCAAAAAAAGTAAAATATTTAAGTAATAGAAATTTAGAGACCACAAGTTACAGATTTGTAAATTCTTATAACGTTGATGGGATTATTATTGGTGCTACAAAAAAAGCACATATTAAGTCTGCATGCAAAAAAAATAATTTTAAACGATTATCAAAATCTGAATTAAGTAAAATAAATGATATATACGATCTATATAGTAAAGATTTGATAGAAAAACCTTTCTATAAAATAAAGTCGTAAAATATCAATTAAAAAGTAATCTAAACGATATATGGTCCAACCATGTTGCTTTGGTTTTTTTCAATATCGTTTTTATTATAAATATTTCTTACACTACATAAGTACTTACCACTTCGATGACCATACCAAATAATTTCTCTCATCCAATCTTTTGGATCAGTGAATTTAATGTCTGATTTTACAATTATGATCTTTTGTGGATTTTCCAATAAATCAATCTTATCCAAAGACAAAATAGATTTGTAATAATCTAAAACGTTATATTTTAAATTCATAACTTCATCTTTATCTTCATTAAAAACTCTCATCATTTTTCTATTTAGATTAAAACATTCTTTTAAAATTTCTAAAGTCTTTTTATTTTGAAATGGGTAATTTGAAAATAATTTAAATGACTCCTCGTAAAATAAATCTAGTTCATTATTCATGACCAAATTTATGTATTCAAATTCCCCAGGTGGCCAATAAATATCTAGATATCCCTCTTTAAAAATAAATTCACTTTTTCCCTCAGTAATTTTTTCTGCGTGATGACTAAAATTATTAGTAATTCTTTTTAAAAGTGGGTAGTTTTCACTTTCGTTAAGAAATTTATCAAATAAATCTTTAAAGCTAATCTTTAATTCATAACACAAATACAAAAATGGAATTTGTAATAATTTATTAAAATATAAAAATTCACTTGCAGTCGCAAAAATTCTAGTCTTTTTCCAACTATTAAGGTCCATTGAAATAGTTGAAATTACAAGTTCTTGTTTTTCTAAAATACCATCAGCAGGAGTCTCATCTAGTGAACCGTGAACATTTACAATTGGAGTTTGTACAGTTAGTATTTTATCTTTTTCTATGTTTTCTTTCGTTGCCATTTCAGCATTAGGCAGTATTGAAAGATTGTTAAATTGAATTCTATTGTGTTGGCCAGACTCAATTACATCAGAAACACCTCTTGAAAAGCTTTCATAAGTATCACCTGGGAGACCTAATATAAATTCGGTATAAGTTGGTATTCCATCTTTTGTAAACCGTTTTTGTAATTCTTGATAATCTTCGATAGATATATTGTCTCTTTTAATAGATTTTAAAGTATGTGGGTCAACTGATTGCATCGCCAATGTTACACCTTTGCTCAAGCCAGAGTCTGCTAAAAGTTTCTGAACTTTATAGGCTCTTTCTCTTGCATTTTTTGTATTTTGAACTGATAAAACATGAGGGTAACCATATTTTTTTTTTAACTCTACAGCTTTTAAAACAATTTCATAATCACGAGGCAACATTCCAAAATTTGCATCACAACAAAAAATGAATTCTACTTTATGTTTTGCGAACCATTCGAGCTCTGAGTAAACTCTATCTAAATGCATTCTTGCGACTTTACTATTTGTAGCAGATCCCCAATCACAATAAGTGCATGAAAATGGACATCCTCTATTTGTTTCCCAAGATGCTAACCATCTTTCATTTTGATTTTTTTTTATTAACTTATCAAATATACCAGTCAAATATGGTGATGGAGTATCATCAAAATTTTTTAATCTTGGAATAATAGAATTAGAATTAAATTTATTGTTTTTATCTATATAACTAATATTAGGTGTATCCTGTAAGTTGTTATCTGGAAATTCCTCAAGTAATTTTAAAACACTTCTTTCACCTTCTTGATGTATTGCAATATCTATAAATCTATTTTTTCTTAAATATTCTTCGGCATTTCCCTGAATATTATCAGGAACAGATGGGCCACCAAAAATTATAAATTTTGAGGGGTCCTTTTCTTTTAATTCTTTTGCTATGGCAAGTGATATTTGTTCATTCCATACATAAGTGCTAAATAGAACGACACTACAATCTTCAAGCATTTGAACACTTTCTTTTAAGCTGTGCCTTTTGTAAATTATGTCAGCAAAATCAAATTTGTTTTTGTTTTTTGAGTTATGTAAAGTGTAAGCAAATAGAAGTCCTATAGAGTAAGGAAGATAATATTGGCCTGAAAAACCATTATTTATTTGCGTCCCGCCAACTTTTAGTTTTTTAGAATTCATTTTATACAGTATATAACTAGTCTAATGTCAAAAAATATAAATACAATATTAATTACTGGCGCAACTAGTGGTATTGGTAAAAGTATTCTAGAATTATTATCATTCAAAGGTTTTAAGATAGTTTTTACTTACTATAAAAGGGACAAAGTAGCAAATAAGCTTGTTAATGATTTAAAAAAAGTTAATAAAAATATATATTCTTATAAAATCAACTTAGAACGAAATGAAAATATAGATAAACTTTTCAAGTTTGCAAAAAAAAAGTTAAAAAGTATTGATTGTTTAATAAACAATGCAGCCTTTTTTGTTCAAAGGAAAAAATTTGAAACATTACCGCTTAGTCATGTAAAGCAATTAATGAATATAAATTACTTTGCAGCGTTTAGGCTTAGTCAATTATTTGCAATTTCTAATAGAAAAAATAAAAACTGGAAAACAATAATTAATATAACTTCTACTGCAGCAAAATATGGTGGGGTTGAATTTACTCATTATGCTCCAACGAAAGCTGCAATGGAAAATCTCACTAAAGGATTATCTAGAGAATTAGCTAGTAAAAAAATAAGAGTCTTAAATGTTGCTCCAGGTGTAATTGATACTAGAAATCTCCTAAAAAAAGAAAAAAAATCCAATTTAAACAAAATGATATCTAGTATACCAAGCAAAAGATTTGGAAATTCAGAAGAAGTGGCAAATTTAGTTAATTACTTAATTGATGAAAAATCAGAATATATTAACGGAACAACCATTACAATTTCAGGTGGAAGATAAAAAAAAAATATTAATACTTGGAGCGTCTGGATTTATTGGAAGAAACCTATCAAAATTTTTTTCTAAAAAATACAACGTTTATGGAACTTACTTTAAAAATAAACCAAAATTAAACAAAAAAATAATTTTAAAAAAAGTAAATATATTAAATAAAAATCAACTGCATAAAGTCATGAAAAACAAAGATATTGTAATTAATACTGCAGCTATAACTTCCGGTGCTAAAGACATTGTTAATAAACCTTATATACATTTTACAGAGAATGCCTTAATTAATTCAGTTTCAATAAGATCTGCTTTCGATAATAATGTAAAAAATTACATTTGTTTAAGTTGTTCAATTATTTACCACAATAGTAGAATTCCTGTTAAAGAAAATGAGTTTAATCTAAATAAAAAAATTTACAAAAAATATTTTGGCGGAGCATGGGTTAAAATTTTTGCTGAAAAGTCATGTCAATTTTTTGCTCAGTTTAAAAAATGTAAATATAGCGTAATTAGACATTCTAATATTTATGGACCTGATGATAAATATGATTTAAATAAATCTCATTTTTTAGGAGCCACAATTAATAAGGTGAATAACCCAACAAGTAATAATTTGGTTTTTTGGGGAAAAGGTAATGAAATGAGAGATTTTCTATATATTGATGATTTGTCAAGAGCAATAGATAAAATATTAAAATATCAAAATAATTATTTTGACATTATTAATATATCCTACGGAAAATCATTTAGGATAAAAGATATTGCGAAAAAAATCATAAAAATATCCAAAAAAAAATTAAAAATCATTCATGATACATCTATGCCAAATTTGAATATTAATATTAGCGTAGATAATAAATATGCATTAAGAAAATATAAATGGAAACCATTAGTTACAATTGACGAAGGATTAAAAAAAACTATAAAGTGGTATAAAAAAAATGCCTAAAAAAAAAGCACTCATCATTACTGGAAATCTTGTCCAAGATCACGAATTTATTTACCCATTTTATAGATTACTAGAAGATGGATTTGAGGTTGATACTTGTATAAATGAAGGTAAAGAAGTGATGGGTATATTGGGTACAAAAATCCCTCCAAACAAAGATGCAAAAATTAAGTTAATTGATGATTGTATGGTTGAAGATTACGATATTTTAATAATTCCAGGTGGAGTAAAATCAATGGAAAAAGTTAGACAAAATAAAAAAATTATTGAATTTATCTCTAAGTTTGACAAAGCTGATAAAACAATTGGATGTATTTGTAGTGGAGCTCAACTATTAATATCAGCTAAAGTTGTGAATAATAGAAAAATTTCTGGATATTATAGCATGATAGATGATTTAATTAATGCTGGAGCAAAATATGAAGATAAACCATCGGTTATAGATAAAAATATCATAACAACTGCCCATTATAAAGATTTAGGGCCATGGATGGGTTCAGTTTTAAAAGTTTTTTATTCAAAAAAATAAAATGAAAAAACATTTGGTAGTTAAAAAACCTTGGGGCGAAGAATACAGATTTTATAAAAATAAAAATCTAGCCGCTTGGCTTCTTAAAATGAATTATAAAAAAAAAACATCTATGCATTGTCATCCTAAAAAAAAAACAGGATTAATTGTTTTAGAGGGAAAAGTTGAGATAAATGTTGGATTTTATGAAAAATTAATTTTAAAAGCTCCATCAAAAATAATGATTAGATCTGGATTATTTCATGCTACAAAATCTTTATCAAAAAAAGGTTGCACGCTAATGGAACTGGAAACACCTGTTAATAAGAATGATCTTGTCAGGTATAAAGATAACTATGGTAGAGAGAATAAACCATACGAAAGTGGAAAAAGCTTAGTTAAAAAGTCAAATCTAATTCACTTTGATAAGTTAAAAAATATAAATGAAGATTATAAGTTCAAAGACTGCATCGTAAAAATCAAAGATTTTAAAAAATCTAAAGAAATAAAAGCTAAAGGAAAAAAAACTATTGTAGCTGTCCTCGAAGGAGGTCTAGTAGATAGTAAAAAAAATTATGTCCTTTCAAAAGGAGATATCGTTAGAATGGATACAATCAACAAATTGAAAAAAAATTATAAAGTAAACAAAAATATTTTATTACTGTTTGTTAATAAGTTAAAATGAATAAAAACCAATATTTAAAGAAAACATTTGAACTAGCAGCTGAATGTAGGTATTTCGAGTTGAATGTGTTTAAGAATGTTGAAAAAAAGATAATCAAATTTCCTGTTTATTTGTCTGCCGGCCAAGAATTTATTTCAGCCAGTCTATCAACAATTTGCAAACAAAAAAAAGTTGTACCTGAGTTATTTCCTCAGCACCGCTGTCACTCAATATATATATCATTTGGTGGAGATAAAAAAAAATTAGTTAATGAACTACTTGGTAAAAATGATGGATGCACTTATGGTATGGGTGGTTCAGCTTCTATTCATTCAAAAGAAATTAAAATGTTTGGTCATGACGGTTTGATGGGAACACAGGGGCCAATAGGTGTTGGAAGTTGCTTTGTATCAAAAAAGCCTACAATCATTTTCCTAGGAGATGCCTCAGCAGAGGAGGATTATGTTTTGGCCTCTTTAGGATGGGCTTCATTTAAAAAATTACCAATTTTATTCATTGTTGAAGACAATAATCTTTCCATTTTAACAGAAAAAAAAACTAGAAGACACTGGGAAATGCATGATGTTGCTAAAGGATTTAAAATGAAATCATACAATATAGACGACAATCCATTAAACTTTTTGAAAATTTCAGATAGATTTTTTAAAGAACCAATACTAGTTAATGTAAATACAAATAGACTTTTTTGGCATGCTGGAGCAGGAATTGACTCACCAAAAACATTTGATCGATATAAATTAATCTTAAAAAAAAATGAAAAATCATATAAAAAAATTGATGACCAAAAAAAAAGAATGATTGATATTTTATGGAAAAAACAGTTAGAGAAACAATAAAAGAAATTGTTTTTAAACATCTTAAAAAAAAAAAATATAAAGCGTATGGACAATGTCTTAGTGCTGTAGGCTGGGTAGGTGGAACTCTTCCTGAGTTATATGAAAAGGATGGAATGGTAGAGTTATCTATGGCAGATGTTGCGGGTGGTGGTATAGTTGTTGGAGCAGCGTTAGCAGGAGATAGACCAATTTATGTAATTAGATATCAAGGATTTAATTGGTTCAACTGCCCAATAATCTTAAATTATGCTTGTAAATCAAAAGAGATTTGGAAAATACCATGTCCAATATTTATTAGAGGTATCGCGATGGAGGGTGGGATCGGACCTGTCGCTGGATCATCACATCATTCTCTTTACCATAGAATGCCTGGAGTAAAAATTGCAAGTCCAATGACACCAAAAGAATATAAAAAAGTTTATCAACAATTTATGAAAGATGACTCGGTTTACTATGTATCTGAACACAGAGGTAGTTACGGAAATAAAGAAGAAATTAAAGATATAAATAAAAAAAATCCTGATGTAACTTTTTTTTCAATATCTATTACAAGATTTGAAGCAATTAAAGCTGCAAAAATATTAAGAAAAGAAAAAATAAATGTAAATTTTCATAATATATTATGGCTTAAACCTTTTAATATTAAACAGAGTTGGATAAAATCAGTAAATAATTCAAAAATTTCATTTATATTTGATGATGATTATAGAGATGGTATTGCTAGTACCTTGGCGCATAAATTAATGAGTAAAAGCCAGAAAAAGGTTATACCATACGGACTTAAAGACAAATCTGCCGGATTTAGTAAAGACCGAGATAATTTGCCACCCTCTGCAGCTGATATTATGAGATTAGTAAAAAAATTTTTAAAAAAATAATTGTTTACATTTTTAATATATTTTAATATTAACTCCTAAATGTCAAAACTATTAAAAATAAATCCGTCTCAAAAAAAATTTTATAAAGATAATGGGTATCTTTTGGTAGAAAATTTTATTAAAGAGAGTAAAGCTCAAAAAATAAAAAAGTATGCATTAAATAAACTTGCTGAAAAACCAAACTATCCTATAAATCTTAATGTTCATCGTAAAGATAAAGTTTTTTTTAATATTATATCAGATAAAAAATTAGTAAAAATTGTCAACGAACTTCAAAAAAGTAAAGTCGTAGCCCTAAATGACCAGATGATTTATAAGAAAAGAAAAACTGCTTATGCAGGCCAATCTTGGACAATTCATCAAGACAATTCTTATATAAGAGCACCTAAAAATTCATACATTATCGCACATCTGTTTTTAGATGATAGTACACCAAAAAATGGTGGTCTTGTATTTTGGGCAGGTTCTCATAAAGAAGGAATATTAGATTTTAATGTTAGGAAAAGCCATAGAGAAAAAATAACAAAAAAAGGAATTTCAAGACCAGGCTGGACAATAAAAAATAACGAAATTAAAAAAGTTAAAAAAAAATATAAGGCTATTAAAATTGATGGAAAATCTGGTTCATTGTGCTTTATGCATGGTAATTTAGTTCATTCTTCAACTCCAAATAAATCTAAAACAAAAGATAGAGCAACATACTCAATGGCTTTTTTAAATAAAAATGCCAAATTTAGAGGAAAAGGATTTAATAGTATCAAAGTTAAATATAAGCTGAATTAATCAACTTCCACTTATATAAGTATCAAACTCACTAGCAATTAAATTTGCAAACTGGGCACCATTATTAATTATTTCAATCTCATCAGATGAAATAACAAGCATTTTTTCCTTTTCATATATTTTAATTTTTTCTACTTCATTCTTAAAATGATCATGAAAATTTAAATTAAATTTTTTTTCAATAAGTTTAATATCTAGGTAAAAATAAGTTCTTAATGATTGTATGATCTCCTCTCGTATCTTGTCTTCATTTGACATTACATGATAATTAGATATAGGAAGTTTATTTTGAGACAAAAGTTTTTCATACTCATCATTTTCAAATGTATTTTGATAATAAAAATCTCCCTCTATTTTGCCAACTGAGCTAACACCAGCACCAATAATATTCTCATAATTTCCTGTTACTATACCTAATCTATTCCACTTTAACTTATTATCTTTCAATTCGTCGTATAACTTGTCATCTTTACTTACAAAATGATCATAACCTGCTCTAGCATAATGATTATTCTCTAGTAAATTTGATGCTAAGCTGAATAATTCTTTTCTTAAATTCTCATCAGGTATCTTGTCTTTAGGCATTTTTAATTGGTGTGGATGAAACTTTGTAGAAAGGTGCATATAATTTAGACATATCCTATCAGGATGAAAATCAATTATTTTTTTTACTGTTTGCTCAAAATTTTTAAGATTTTGACCTGGTAAACCACATATTATATCGAAATTAATTCCATGCTTAAATAATTTTCTTATTTTGGGTGTAAGTATCCTTTCAATTAATTTATCTGGTTGTACTCTGTTTATCATTTTTTGGACTTCAGGATCAAACTCCTGAACACCCAAAGATATTCTATTAATTCCTTTTGAATGATAATATTCAATTTTATCCTCTTTTACTCTTCTAGGATCAATCTCTATAGAAAATTCATTTAGACTCCTCAAGTCAGCAAATTTCGAGAGTTTATCAATTAAAATATCAAAATCTTCTATTTTTGGATAAGTTGGAGAACCTCCCCCTAAATGAAAATCCGTAAAATTTGGCTTAAATTTTATTTCATCAAAAATAGAATTTAACATATCTAGCTCTTTGTAAAGATAATCTAAAAACCTTTTAACTCTTGAATAATCTTTTGTAATTTCCACATGGCAGGTACAATATAAACATTGAGTATGGCAGTGTGGTATATGAACATAAAATAAAAATTTCTTATCTTTGTTTTTTATAATTGACTCTTTAAAATATTCTTTTGTATCGTCAAGATTTTCAAATTTTTTATTCCAAAATCTTTTATGAGGATACTCAACATACATAAAAGGATTGCTTTGGTACTTTTTAATTATTTTATTAAAGTCTCCATTATTTTTATTTATTTCCATATACCTTATTATATTTTTAATTTTAATTTTGTAAATCAATCGGCATTCTTTTTGCACTTCTTCCTTGCCTAAAATCTATACCTTTTAGTGCATATGCCATTAACAAAATCGGTCTCCATTTATCTTTAGTTATATTCTTAGTGGATCCATGGATTAAATGTGAATGAAAAATAAGCAAACTGCCCTTTTTTAAATTAAGTTCTACTTTTTTATACTTTTCTGGGATATGTATCACCCTATTGCCCGGATTCTCCCCCTTCTTTAAATCAAAACTTCTATTCTCCTCAAAAGGTAGAAGATCTTCCTCATGCGATCCAGGGTATACATATAATCTTCCTGTTCCTTCTAAATGATCGTCTAAGATAACATCTCCACTGATATATGAATTTTTCTCTGACTGCATGTACGAATTATCCTGATGAGGATTCCAAGCATACTCTGCAGATATAGTATTATACTTTTTAAAAGAACAAACTGTTTGTAAGCCAACAGCTTCTCCTTTAAGTAATGTTTGAATTGTATCAACGATCTGAGAATTTTTTAAAAAGTTAAGCGTTTCTGGTATCTTTACATGGGCTTGTAAAATTTCTGTAAAGTTTTCGTTATTATTTTCGCTGTAATTTTTACAAATTTTTAAAAATTTGTCGCATACGCTATCATCGATGACATTCTCGACAATTAAATATCCATTTTTATTGAAGAAATCGATCTGATTTTTAGATATCATAATTGCACATAAACTGTTAATATTTCGTATTGTACACTAGGCACTTCTATAGTAAATCTGTGCGTTTAGTAAAACAATTTATTGAAATATTCAAGTGAAAATTAAAACTATAAGCAACCTAACAGAATTAGATGACAAAATGAAACAATTTGCTTATAGCAAATTGACAAATATTTTTTTGAAGGAAAATGGTTATCTAGATTGTAATAAAATTTTATTTATCAACCCACCTGATGGTGATCAAGAAATGTTCAATTACAATTCAGCCAAAACAGGCAGATATACTAACTTTGCACCTTATGGTTTAGGAATAGTTTCAAAACATCTAAAATCATTGGGCTATGAAACAAAAATACTAAACTTAAATCATCTTATTCTTAAAAAAGTAAGTGAACTGAATGAAGATGAATTTGATTACAAAAAAATCATTTATGATGCGATTTCAAAAGAAATCAATGATTTTAATCCAGATCTTGTAGGTTTAACATGTATGTTTAGTATGACGCATAAATCATTAAAAGAAGTGTCAGAGGTAATAAAAAAAATAAAAAACGTACCTGTTGCTGTTGGTGGGGTCCATATAAGTAATTCAATTTGGAATGAAAATACAAGAGAGCAGTTAATTAAAGACTTAAATCACATAGATTTATTTTTTCTCTTTGAGGCAGAATTATCTTTTAGTGAGTTTATTAATTCTATAAATTCTGATTTTAATGGAATTGAAAATTATAAACAACTTATCATAAGAGATGATAATCAAAGTATTTTTTTTAGTTCAAGAAAAAGACCTGAAGGTGAAGATTTAAATATCATTCCTGAACATGATGTGATGGAGTCAAGTGAACTTTCTAATTATGGAAAAGTTGGAAATTTCAATTTTTTAGTAAATAAAAAAGATAGAATAACGACGATTCTTTCGAATAGAGGATGTAGAGCACAGTGTACTTTTTGCAGTGTTAGAAATTTTAATGGAAAGAAAATTAGAACTAGGTCAATACAATCAATTGTTGATGAATTATTGTTTTTAAGAGATCATCAAAATATCAAACATGTGATGTGGTTGGACGACGATTTGTTATATAATACAGGTAGAACTATCGAACTTTTTAATGAGATGGTTAAACAAGATGTTGGTATTACTTGGGATGCATCAAACGGCGTAATAGCTGCTTCAGTTAAAGATGAAATAATGAGTGCTGCTGAAGAAAGTGGATGTTTGGGTGTAGTCATAGGGATGGAGTCTGGAAATCCAAATATACTGAGAGAAATTAGAAAACCAGGAACAGTTGATATTTTTATTAGAGCAGCGGAAGTGTTAAAAAAATATCCTAAAATAAATTCTAGAGTGTTCCTTATGATTGGTTTTCCAAATGAAACTTATCAACAAATATTAGATACGATTAATGTTTCTAGACAGATGAATATGGACTGGAATTACATAACTCCACTTCAACCGCTTCCAAATACACCAATATTTGACGACATGGTAGAGGATAATCTTGCGGGTACAGAAGCTTTTGGAGATATCAAATATTTTGTCGGGGGTGCCTACTCAACAATTAGTTCTAATAATAAATCCAATAATCCACTTCAAGAAAGCTTTTTGAACATATTTAATGATAAAAAATTAAATGAAGTTCCAGATGCAAAAAATATTAAAATTATTTGGGCATTTATGAATTATTACCTTAATTTTGAACCATTATTAAAAATAAATCAAAATGATAAAATATATCAAAATTATAGGTGGATGAATTATGTAAGCGATATCGTCGCAAAAAATGATCCAATAGCAATTTATTATAAAATGATGATGCAGAAAAAATATCAAGGATATTACGAAAAAATTGATGTTGATAGATTTAAAAATATAATTGGTAACTCAAGTCATTGGAAAAACAATATTGGTCAACTAGGTCTATCTGATATCAGTATTTAAACTTAAATATTTTTTTGTGTACAAATTTCAAGCCTTTGGCAATAGTGCTATATGCTGAAAAAAATGTGTAAAATATTATTAAAAATACGAATTGAAAATACTTGAATTTAAATAATATACTATCTTTATTTTTAGTCTGGTTAGAAAGATTTTGATTTAAAAATATTTTATAAGAATGACCATCTTTTATCTTTAGAAAATTAGAGCTTATTTTTGAGTAATCAAATTTATCTTTGTTTCTATCATTTTTAAAAACAACAAATGATATATTTTTTGATAATCTATTAATTGTACTTTCCAATTTCTTTTTTATTTCATTATTTTCAATTAAGTTTGAGTTGATTAAAAATAAATTTGAAAATTTGTCAAATCTCATTTTATTTAAATAATTATCAAATTCTTCAAAATTATCTGAAATCAATGGAACAAATTTACCATGTCTTTCTCTGGAAAGCGTTGTTTGAACTACTGGCTGTCTATTAATATAATTTTGGAATATCTTTTTAGTTATTATATCAAATGATAAAATTTCTATTGATTTAAAATATTTTCCTATTGCAATTAATCTATTTGCATTATCAAAACCAAACTCAATTAAACTGAATATCCTAGTAGAACTAATAATCTTAATTATGTTAAAAATTAGTAACCATTCTTTTAAATTGAAGTTTATAGTATTAAATTTCGATAATATTCCTAATAATTGGAACAAATTAAATTTATTAAAGTATTTTTTAGATAGAAAAAAATCTCTTGCGTTAAGGGAGTTTATTTCTTTCAGAAAAATCTGAGGTTTTTTAATATCAATTGAGTAATTTTTTAATCCCCAATTTTCATCATTTGGAAAAATTTCTAATGGTAATGATGGGGAATTTCTTGTGTTCCCACTTGTTAAAACTTTGCTTCTCATTGAGCTAGCTGACGATGGAAATTTATAAAAAACAACACCAAATGTTGACGTATCTATTTGTTTTATACCTAACTTTTTTAGTCTGATATTTAAATCCCAATCGTTTGCTGTACCGACCTTATTTTTTTCACTATTAATACCTCCAACATCATTAAGAATTTGTCTTTTACACAAAAGCGAATACCCACCCCCTATAAAAAAATTTGAATTTTTTACTCGCATATAGGATGAATTTGAATAATCTAAAAACTCTTCTAGGGTCTCAACTGAAGGATTTTTTTTATAAAAATCATACTCAATATTTTTTCTTGGTATATACAGAATAGTATTATCTAAATTGAATTTAAATTTATTGTTGTTATTCAAAATATTTAATAGATTATACCAACTTGTCCGTGAAAAAATTTGATCTGAAGTTCCTTGAATAATGTATTCGCCCTTTGAGACTCTTACTCCAATATTTGGAGGTATATCTAAATTAAATTTGTTAGGAAAAAAAGCTGAGTGTTTGTCTGCTGTAACTTTATCTACGTAAAAAAAATTCACATTGTTTGCAGAATTTTTTAATATTTCTAAATTTTCACTGAGAGGTTCCTCGCTGCCCCAATCTATAATATTAAATTCAACATCTGAGCTAAATCCTAACTCATTAAGAAAGTACAAATTTGTATTTATAGTCTTTGATAATCTAATTAAATTATCATCATAAAAATCATCATTTCTAGTGCTTATTATTAAAGATAATTTCACCATTAATATCTAATTCGAATTATTGAAATTTTAATAATTAAAACTGTCCAAAATTAGTCTTTGGTAAATAAAATTTACTTTTATTAATCACTAATTCAAACAAAGCTGAAAATATTATAGTTGAAATGGCGGAATAAGCGAAGAAAGGTAATCCTAATGTATATGATGATAACAATCCATTAAAATTAAAAGTGTACATTCCTGAGGTAAGCCAAACTCCGAAATTTGTGATTATGAAAAATGTTACAGCACCAAGTATAGCACCAGAAATTCTTGATATAATGTTTTTTAAAAAATAATTGGAGAATAATCCTATTATTAAAACAGAGCCCCAAGTAAATAACATGTTACTATGAAGTCCAATTATAAGATCCGTAATAAAAAAACTAGATATTAATGCTAGTATATATTTTCTACCCAAGAACGCTGGCACATAAAAACTTAATGCAATTAAACTTGTAAAGTTAGGAGGGTGAGGAATAAATCTACTAGCAGCTAGAACTAAGAATATCCCAAATGAAATTCTTAAATAAGTCATATAGACTGATCTTATAATAAATTTAATTATAAATTAATACTTTTTTTTAATTCCTACATTAAAAGATCTACCTAATTGGGAGTAATCTCTAGTTGTTTCGTATTTTTCGTCTAATAAATTAGTAACATTTAAAAAAACATCATAAGAATTCCAAAGTTTAGATTTAATCTGAAGATCATTTACTAAATAATCATCAGTTCTTTCATCATTAAATGTTCTATTTCCATTTCCATAGTCTCTTGCCCTATCTGACCATTTAGTGTTTAGTGTGAAGTCTATATTTTCATAATTTGGTAATTTAAAATTAGTTTTAATATTAATTATATTTCGTGGAACTCTAACCATTTGTGCATTATAATAACTTACATTCTTATTTGGATCATCTTGCTCTGCACCGTCATATGTCGAAGAGTAAGTATAATTTAATCCTAAATTTAAAAAATCATTAACAACCCATTTAGAAATTACTTCCAAGCCTTGTGATTTTACGGTGCCTGGCATATTTTGTGTAGTGTAGGCTAATCCTGAGCTTGTACCTGTTTCCCAACCCTCTAATACATCATCATATTTCAAGTTAAAATAATTAGCCTCTAAATTTAGATTCTTACTTGAGAAAAATTTTTCAAATCCAATATCAAAACTTTTGCTGTTTTCAGCTTTTACAGATCCCAATGATTTTGAATTTGAAGCATATACAAAAAACATTTCATATAAGGACGGATATCTATAACCAGTACCATAAGAACTCTTTATTTTTAAGGTTTTATCATCAAATAAATATGCAACAGTTGATCTGTGTGAATCTTCGTTTCCAGCTATCGAATGCTCATCAAATCTTGATCCAAATGTAAAAAATATATTATTTGTAAGCCTGCTTTGTAGATCAAAAAAATTAGATGTTACATAATTATGTTTATTTTCTCTTCCTGATAAATCTTTATTATATCCCATTTGATCTTCTTCTCTCTCAATACCAAATACGATACTATTGTCTAAATTAAAATTATAGTTTCCAGTGTAAGATAATAAATATCTATCTCCATAATAATTATCTTTTTTAGGGTTACCACTTGTTACTGTAGCACCATAGATTCTTTTTATATATGTATTTGCTAAAGTAAATTTATTACTAAATTTTTTATTAAAATCGTAATTCATACTCATGTTATAAGAAGACTCTATCGCATCGACTTCTTCATCATGTGTAGCTGTTGCTGTGTCAACTTCTTTATCATACTGAAGATATGTGTCCGTAAACCTAAGATTACTCTGAAACTTTAATTTATCAGTAAAATTATAGTTGTATTTGCCAACTATTGAGTTGTTTCGGTATCTATCTTTTTCAGTATTGTGCATCATTTGGGAAATACCATTAGTATGAAATCTTTCTAATCCTAAATAATAGCTATTCTTTTTGTCTGCACCTGAAATCGAGCCTGATAAATTTTGAGTACCAAAAGAGCCTGTATTATAAGCAAAATTTTTATGAAAACCTTCCTTAGGATCTTTAGTAAAAATATTGATCGTACCACCTATTGCCCCACTTCCATAAACTGAACTTTGATTTCCTTTTAAAATTTCAACTCTTGAAATTTGGCTAGTTAAGATATGATTAAATTCAAAGTCATTAGAAACAGAGGATGGATCTGACATCTTTACACCATCTATATAGACTGTGGAGTATCTTTTTGGTAATCCTCTTAATTGAACTGCTGACGATGTTCCATGTCCTCCGTTTTGGAAAAAGTTAGAGCTAGTATTATTACTAGACAATACGTCTCCTAAAAAAAACTCATTAGTATTTTCAAAAAAATCTTCATCAAGTATTGTGATAGAGGTACCTACAGTGGATAAAGATTGTGCTTTTTTACTAGGCGCAATAACTATAATAGGTATTTCCTCAGCAACTATTTTTGTAAAGACTGAGCTGTAAATTAAAATTAGAATAAAGATTAACATTCTCTTAAGCATAATTTCTCCATTTGTTTAAGCTCAAAAATTGAGCCTTATTATATTTATGCCGATGTTAATTTTTCATCATAGAACTAGACTTTTCCTGGCCTTCATTCGACAACGGACTGTACTGGGTGGCGCTCCGACTTTACGGTTGCAGGAACAGCCAATGAATTTCACACTGATTTCCCACCATGCATTTCAGTAACTAAACTCACAATCACTATAAATTTAATAATGTCAATAGAAAAAAATTTACCACCCAATAAAACAAATTTTTAAATAAATATTGCAGAAGTAAATTTTATCTTCTAGAGTTAGATAATATCACTATGAATTTAAATTCACTGTAAAGAATTTATGGATAACAAGGTTAAAATCCCATCTAATAAGAATTTTGGAATAGTTTTCTTTGTTGTTTTTGTAATAATTTCTCTCTACCCGCTATCAAAAGGAAATCATGTTAATTACTGGACTTTAATAATATCGCTTATTTTTCTTGTATTGGGATTATTAAATTCTAATATTTTAAATCCGCTTAACAAAATATGGTTTAGATTCGGTTTATACTTAGGAAAAATCGTTTCACCAGTTGTAATGGCTATAATCTTTTTTTTAATTATTACTCCAATTGGAATACTCTTGAAGCTATTTAAAAAAGATGTCTTAAATCTAAAAATAAATAAAAAGAAAAGTTACTGGATAAAAAAGGATAATACTAACAGTAATATGAAAAAACAGTTTTAATATGGAATTTATCAAAGAATTTTGGGAATTTTTAAAAGTTAGAAAAAAATATTGGCTTTTACCAATAATAATAGTTTTAGCAATATTTGGTGGATTAATTATCTTGAGCCAAGGTTCTGCTGTTGCTCCATTTATTTATACAATTTTTTAGTGACATCAATATTAGGCATTTCAGCTTTTTACCATGATAGTGCAGCGGCATTAATAATTGATGGAAAATTAATTGCTGCAGCACAAGAAGAGAGATTTACCAGAAAAAAACACGACTCAGGTTACCCATTTAATGCTATTGAATTTGTACTAAAATTTGCAAATTTAAAAATTGCAGATGTAAATTACATAACTTTTTACGAAAAACCATTTCTTAAATTTGAGAGATTGTTGGAAACTTACGTGGCTTTTGCGCCAAAAGGTTTTAAACAATTTTCAAAGTCTATGCCAATTTGGCTTAAAGATAAACTTTTTCAAAAAAACTTACTTATAAATAATTTGAAGAGACATGATAAAAATATGAGTTTAGACAATAAACTTTTTTTTTCTGAACATCATATTAGTCATGCTGCGAGTGCATTTTTTCCATCCCCTTTTGAAAATGCAATAATAATTACAGCCGATGGTGTTGGTGAATGGGCAACTACTACAATATCAATTGGTAAAAAAGATAAACTGGAGATAGTAAAAGAAATACATTTTCCGCATTCTTTAGGGTTATTATATTCTGCATTTACTTATTACACTGGCTTTAAAGTAAACAGTGGTGAATATAAACTGATGGGCTTAGCTCCTTACGGTGAGCCAACTTATTATGATTTAATAAAAAATAAATTAGTGGATATAAAAGAGGATGGATCTTTTAAATTAAATCAAGATTATTTTAATTATTCAACAGGTTTGACCATGACAAACAATAAATTTGATAAATTATTTAATAGTAAACCAAGGTCTTCAGAGAAAGAAAAAATTACTCAATTTCATATGGATATTGCTGCATCTATTCAAAAGATTACTGAAGAAATCATGTTAAAAATTGCGGCATCAGTTAGATCTGAATACAAAATTTCTAATTTATGTTTAGCAGGAGGAGTTGCACTGAATTGTGTTGCAAACGGAAAAATATTAAAAGGAAATATTTTTGACAATATTTGGATTCAACCAGCAGCAGGGGATGCTGGTGGTTCTTTAGGATCAGCATTATCTCTATGGCACTTGGAATTGAAAAATAAAAGAACTGTTTTTAATTTTGACCAAATGAGAGGCTCTTTTGTTGGACCAGAATATTCACAAGATGAAATTGAAAAAGCTTTAGAAAAAAAAGGTGGAATTTTTGAGGTTATGAAAGAGGAGGTGTTAATTGATAAAACAGCTCAAGATTTGTCTGAAGCAAAAGCTATTGGCTGGTTTCAAGGCAGAATGGAATTTGGACCTAGAGCTCTAGGATGTAGATCGATTTTAGGAGATCCTAGAGTTACAGATATGCAAAAAAATTTGAATTTAAAAATAAAATATAGAGAGAGTTTTAGGCCATTTGCGCCCTCAATTCTAAGAGAAGACTTAAATACATGGTTTAAATTAAATGTTGATAGTCCTTATATGCTTTTAGTGTCTGAGATTAATGATAACAAAAAAATAAGAATGTCAGAAAAAGTAAAAAATTTATTTGGCATAGAGAAATTAAATTTAAAGAGATCAACTGTGCCTGCTGTAACACACGTAGATTATTCTTCAAGAATTCAGACTGTTCATAAATCAACAAATGAAAAATATTATAAACTTATTAAAGCTTTTAAAGATAAGACTGGTTGTCCAATTTTAGTTAATACGTCATTTAATGTTAGAGGAGAACCGATAGTAAATACTGTTGAAAATGCTTTCGATTGTTTTATGGGTACTGAACTCGATTGTCTTGTAATTGGAAATTGCTATCTCAAAAAAAAAGACCAAGATGTAAATTTAAGGAAAAAATATCACACAAAATTTGATAAAGATTAATTAATGAAATTATTACATTATTTTATATTATTTCCTTTAAATAAATTATTTTACAAAATTATACCTAAATTAAAAGGTTGCTTATATGTTTATGTTTTTAACTTATATACTTTATTATTTAACTATAAAGGTAAAGTTCGTTTTGACGGAAAATTTTATTTTGTTGAGAGCAAGAATAAAAGTTCATGGAGATTTTATCATGAAAAAATGGGTTTATCGTGTTATAAAAAAGGGTTAATTTCAAGAGCCGAAACTTTAAGTCAATTGTACTTGGTAAATAATATTAGTTTTTATAATGGTGATATTATAATTGATTGTGGAGCAAATAATGGCGACTTTTATTTAATATTTACAAAAAAAATTCATTATATAGGTATTGAACCTTCACCAATTGAATTTTCTAATTTAAAAAATAATATTAGAAATCAAACACTTATTAATAAAGCATTATGGAAAGATAAAAAAGAAAAAATGGATTTTTACATAAAAAGTTACACTGGGAAATCAGGTGGAGATAGCTCGTTAATTGAAGTTAAAAATTATGAACAAAAAATTAAAATCGACACTACTACTCTTGACGAAATAATTGAACCTTTAAATAAAAATGTTAAATTAGTAAAAATTGAGGGAGAGGGGGCGGAACCTGAAATTTTGGAAGGATTAAGTAAACATCTAAGAAAAGTTGAGTACATTACTGTTGATGCTGGCTTTGAAAGAGGAATTAATCAAGAAAGTACATTGGTACCTTGCATAAATTATTTAACCAAAAACGGTTTTAAACTAATTGATTATTCAAAAAAAAGGACATCAGTATTGTTTAAAAACACCAATATTTGAGCTTATGAGTCCTGCGCTCTATGGGAACCGAAATGGATGTGCTAGCAGTAGATAAATTTATTAAGATATTAAAAAATAATTTAGAAGTATTAGGAAAAATCCATTTATTTTTTAAAAAAGCAAGATCAAAATTTTTTTTTAAATATCTTCAAAAATTTTTGCCGTTTTTAAATATTTTTATAATGCCAGATTTTTTAAAAGACCACCCGGGCATAAAAGATAAAAAACATCAAAATAGACTGATAGCGAGTCTTTTAGTAGATGCTATTTATTCCTATTATGACAAACCTATGACCATGTATGAGATAAATTCAGTACTTGCAAAAATTGGTCAAAAATATTATTTAGTGGACTCAAACAGATGTATCGTAAGATGCAAAAGAAAACGGTATTCAATTAATAAAGACAACAAAAAATTAAATAAACTAAAAAAAGTTGAGGATGTAAGGTGTTTTAACGAAATAAATGCCTGATAAGCTAAAACTATTGTTCAATAAAGGTAATTGTTAAGCTTTTTCTATAATTATATTCTTTTTCTATACTTTGAATTGGGCCAACACTGTGTAAAGAATTGTATGTTTTAATAAACATAAACATTTGATTAGGCAAAAACTCTATATACTTTTCCTCTTTAGTTGCATCAAAAGGTACTGTCTTATTATAAAAATTAAATTTATACTTATCTTCAGTCGCTACAAGTAAAGAGGTACCAATTTTATTAATTCCAGAAATTTTTTTTTCGGACGATGATATTATAGGTATTACACATGTTATCTTCTTTTTGGGACTATCGGTATGTGGCAGAATATAGCCACCATTGCATGGTATACTAGAAAATTCGAAGTAAAACTTATGTTTAATTTTTTTAAAAAAAAATTTTTTCTTAAAATAATCTAGTTTTAGATCGATATTATTTTCGATCAATTTATTGTTTAATTTTTGAAAAAAATTTTCAGATGCCAAATGTTGGTATATTTCTCTAAAATTTTTTCTAACTTTTAGAATGCCTTCAAATTTATTTTCATTATCAATATTGTTTAAATGAAATTTATTAAACTTGCTTAATTCGTTTGTGCTTTTTTCTGTTGTCTTAATTAAATTTTCTATTTCTGGATATTCAGAACAAAGTTTTTCATAAAATGTGAAATCAAATATATCTTTAAATAAAACATGGGGATAGGGATGAAAAAAAAAATTTGAGTTTGATAGATTTATCATGAAATTTTTTGATACCATATTTAATATTTCTTGTCTATATTGAACAAAAAACATTTTATAATGAGAATAAAATCGATTTTATTACCTGGAATTTTTTTTCTATTGTCTAGTTGTTTAATTTTTTATGTATTTTATAAAGCACAAATTGTACATAACGGTGATAAATTTGATTATTATAAACCTTACTACTACTTTACTTTTTTTTTATTATTTTGTTCCTTGATTTCTTTTTTCTTGAGTAAAAATTTTATTTTTAATTTAACTTTAACCTCAATTTCAATTATTTTTGCATCATTTTTTGTTGAGGGTTATTTTCATTATGTGGAAGTTAGTGATAAAAAAAATACGAACCCAATGACTGCCAAGGCAAGAGTAAAATTCTATGAGGAAGCAAGACAGAATGAAGGAGTAAATACTATTCCTATACCTCCACAAGCATTTTTAGGTGGTATTGATAATCTTGACTTAGTTCCACTCTCAGGTCACTCAAATAATAAAAATTTTTATTGCGCAAAAGGCCAATATATTGTCTTAAATCACGATAGATATGGATTTAATAATCCCGACAGTGAGTGGGATAAAAGTTCAATAGATTATTTTATTGTTGGTGACTCAAACATATATGGAGCCTGTGTGAAAGAAGAACAAAATATCAATGGTTATTTGAGAAAATTATCTGGAAAAACTGTTTTAAATATTGGTCAAATGGGTAATGGTCCACTCTTAGAATATGCAACTTTAAAAGAGTATTTCAAAAAAGATAAAACAAAAAGAGTTGTTTGGGTTTATTATGAAAACAATGATCTTGGAAATTTAATTTTTGAAAGAAGAATTCCTTTATTAGAGGAGTATTATAATGATAATGATTTTACTCAAAATTTAATTTTTAAACAAGAAAAGATAAATAAAATTATAGTTGATAAAATAGAGTCATTATATCAAGATATAAGTTCTAAACCTGAAAGAAACATAAAAAAATTTGAACCTTTCAGATTTATTAAGCTTTATTTTACAAGACAATTCATAGTTAATTTATTATTTAGAGAAGAGTATCCCGTTAATGATTTGATTGACATAGTCAATAAAACTAGAAATTTAGTAGAAGGAAATAACGCGATTTTTTATTTCGTATATTTGCCAGATCATTACAGGTATCAAACAAACCAAAATGATAAATATATGATGTATGACACAATTATCAAAAAACTGTCAGAAAAAAATATTTTAATAATAGACTTACATAAAGATATTTTTTCTAAAGTTAATGCATTAGAATATATGGATAAAAATGATAAAGGATATAATCATTATAATGAACAAGGAAATTTAGTCATAGCTGAAACAATTATTAAAAAAATTAATGAGTACGAAAAAAAATTCTAAATTTTTATTCTTCAAATGATTAATTTTTTTTTCTACCTTTTTAATTTTTACATTAAGAATTTATTTAAATCTTTATTCTCAGCTATAACTTTTTGAAATGACCCTTGATTTACCAATCTACCATTACATAGTTCAAAAATTTTGTCACATGTTTTAATTGTAGAGAGTCGATGAGCAATAAAAATTGTTGTAACTTTATTTTTTAAATTATTTATTTCGTTTATGATTTCTAGCTCAGTTTTATTATCTAATGAACTTGTTGCTTCATCCAAGACCAATATATCTGGACTTTCGTATAAAGCTCTTGCTAGACCTATTCTTTGAATTTGACCTCCAGATAATCTAACTCCATTGTTACCTACTAAAGTATCCAATTTATTAGGCATCTTATTTATTGTCTCGGTAAGAGAAACTTTGTCGATCACGTCATTTACTCTCTCTAAATCAATTTCTTTCAAGTCATACCCAAATGCAATATTTTTTAATATAGTGTCATCTATCAAATAAATATTTTGTGGAACAAATCCAATTTTTTTCTGCCAAGAATTTTTATTTTTTGCAATATCTTTATTATCCGCAAGAACTCTTCCCTTTGTTGGTTCCAATAAACCCATCAAAATATTAATAATTGTACTTTTGCCTGATCCAGATTCTCCTATAAAAGCATGCTGTTTTTTGCACTCAATTTCAAAAGATATATCTTCAAGAGTATTAAAACCTTGCTCATAAGCAAAACTTATATTTTCAAAAGTTAAATTTTTTCTAAATGTTATTTCCTCTGTGTTTTTTTGATTATTAATTTTATTAAAATCATCTCTTAAAAATTCTCCATGAACTAAATCTAAAGAAATTTTATTTGCGTTAAGTGAATTATAATGTAGAGAAATATTGCTAAATGTTGGATACAATCTTATGCCAGCCAATACATAAAGGCTAATTATTGGAAAAAAATTATTTAAACTTTTTCCTGATAAAAAAAAGTTTAAAAAAAAGAAACAAAATACTAATATTACAACTGTCTCAAATATTAGTTTCGGTGATTTATTTATAATCTCAATAATTCTCAAAGACGAGAATTCTCTACTTATAGATTTCGAGTAAATTGAAAGTAAAGAACTAAATCTATTTTTTAGTATAACATCTTTAATAGAGCAAAATGTTTGATATAGTATTTTACCTTTTTCACCCCTTTCAAATAAAGCTATCTTCGAGTAGGTTTTAATTTTTCTTTTTGAAAAATAAAAGTAAATGATCACCAAAAACGCAAATGACAAAACTGTATAAATTGAAGACTGTACATCAACAAATAATAAAATACTTAAAATTAATAAAATTAGTAAAATTTCTTTAAATAACAAAACAAGTGATACCATATACATCGCAACATTATTTACTTCTGATCCAACATTTCTTGCTAAAAGGATAGGATTGTTATTAGTATGAAAAATATAACTCATAGATAAATAATGCTTCATCAAATTTTCACTAATTAAAATTTTCATATCTTTTTTAAATTTTGTTTCAAACAATACTATAAAAAACAAAAATAAATTTTTAATTATAAAAAAGATTCCAATAGATGTTAAAAAATACAAAATTTGTTTGTTATAATCTAAATTCATTACAATAAATTTTAAATCGTCATATGGTATTTTATTTATGTAATTTTCAGGATCATTTAAAAAAAATAGAAACAACGGTATAATTCCAATACCGATAGTTTCTAGTAATGATGCACAAAAAATTAACGTCAAGAAAAAAAATACCTTATTTTTTTCTGATGTGGTTAAAATTTGAAATAATTTACTCATAATTAGTTTATTTTAAAATGTTGAATATAATAGTGATATCTATTTATTTTTAAATAATTTAACATATATTTTTTTTAATCATTTTTAATTTTAATTAAAATGAATTAATAGGTTAATGTATATATTATAATGAAAAATAATTGACTTTTTAATGGCAAAAAAAATTTTGATTTTAACTGACTCTATAGGAAATCCTCAACCTTATCTTGGTGATGATAGTACAAGTTTAGAACAAACTTTTCCATTTTTAATAAAAAAAGATCTTGTAGATGCTGTTTTTCATCAAATCACATTTGGACATGCAATGAGTTCGCATCTTATGAATGAAGCTCGAGGTTATATAGGCACATGGAAACCAGATTATGTCATAATTTGTAGTGGAATTAATGATGCAACCCCAACCTTTTTTTCTGAGAAAGAAAAAAATTTTTTATTTAAATATACGTTGGTTAATAAGTTTGGAGAAAGTCTTAAACATTTTATAAAAACAAAACTTTTTTATAATGAAAAAATGTTATGGATTAGATCAAGATCAAGAGAAAACGATAAAAATTTTTCAATAAATCTTAAAAAATTTATACACTCGTTTAGGTTTTCAAAAATTTTTTGGTATGAGATTTTTTTTGGTAATGAACGAGAAGAAAAAAAAGATATGTTAAAAAATATAAATCATTTTAATCAAATTCTATTTAATCAAGAAAATATCAATGTAATTAAAGTTAAGAATAAGCTTAACGATAACAGTGGAATAGCCAAAGATCATATACATTTAAATCTTATTGGACACAACATCTTTGCCAAAAGTTTTTTAGAATTAATTTGAATATGATTTTTTTGAGATCTCTTAGGTTATAAATATTTCTCCTTTATAATTCTTTTTTAGAATCTTTAAAATTTCAAGTGAAATATCTGACAAATATTTAAAGTTTTTTTGAAAATGTTTTTTATTTCTGATTAATCTAATAGTATTATCATGTGCAAATGGAAATTTAAATTCTTTAATTAGTTTCTTATTTTTGAAAAGTTTAAATCTGTCTTTTATAAGTTTTAAAAAGTAATTTTTTTTATTTGCGGTGATTTCAATGTCTAAATTGTGTTTTCTTGATGTAATAATTTTTAATATGCCATTTGAATTTTTTGCCGAAATTTCACCTAAACCTTCTTGATAATGAAATCTTTTTGACTTTATTATTTTAGTAATTTTTGAAAAATCAATTTTAAATTTTTGATTTGTAAAAAGGTAAAAAAAATCAAAAAAATGTATCATACTCGTAAATAATGTTCCTTCTTTAATTTTGATTGCAATATTAACTGGGTCTCTCTTTTTTTTTTTTATATTACATTTTAAAAAAATATAACTACCAATACTGTTTACCATTATTTGATTATAATAATTGTAATATAATTTATTAAATTTTTTATATTCGCTTATCTTTGAAAAAATAAATTTTTCGAAGATAAAAAATTTAATCTTATTTTTTGAAATTAATTTCTCAAAAACTTCAAAACGTTCTCTTGAATTGGTTGAAATTATTGCAAAATCAAATTTTTTATTTCGAGGAATTTGATTTCTGTAATTTAACTTTAAATTTTTTTTTTTGACCAACAACTTTTGTATATAATTCAATCTATTTTTATTATCTATTAAATCAATTTCAAAAATATTTTTTGAATTAAAAAATGATTTAAGATGTGAAAAACCTATCTTACCACATCCTAAAATTATAATTTTCATTTTTTTTTGTTAATAATATGTTATTAGGCTTAATATAAAAATGTTAAAATTGTCTATAATTGGAACTTCAAAAATAGTTGAAGAGCATATAAAAGTTGCGGTTGAAGCTGGATTTGAATTATTCTCAATATCTTCTACAAGAAAAAATTCAAAAAATTGTAAAAAATTAACACAAAAATACAATTTTAAACACTCATTTAATGATTGGAAAATAGCTGTTAGCCACTCAAGTAAATATAAGGACATAAGTTTCCTTATCGCACCAAGAATTCAAGATACTTACAAAATTTTGAAAATGATTTTAAATAAAAATAAAAAAAAGTTTGTTTTTGTTGAAAAACCAATCACGACTAATATAAATCAATTTAAAGACTTAATAGTTTACAAAAAAAATGTTTTTGTAGGTTATAATAGAATCTTTTACAATAACATCGTTTTTCTCAAAAAGAATTTAAAGAAAATAAATAGTGTAGATGTAAAATGTCCTGAAATTAATAGAAAAAATATTTTACATAATTCTGTTCATGTGATTTCTATTTTATTTTATTTATTTGGGGACTTAAAACTATTAAATAAAAAAAAGAATAAAAATAATTTATTTATACATTTAGAAAATAAAAAAAAGTTGCCTATATACATTTTTTTTAATTTTAAAGCTTATGAAAATTTTTCAATTAATATTTACAGTCATAGAAAAAAGTTCCTATTAAAACCATTGGAAAAATTAACTATTTATGATGGTATTAACAAAAAGGTACATTCCCTGAATAAAAACTTAGTAGAATATATTCCAAAATTAAAGTACCAAAATGATGAGCATTTTAAGAATTATTTTAAGCCTGGTTTTCTAAATCAGATGAAAGCTTTTAAAGAATTTATTAAAACAAAAAAAAACATTTATAATGATTTAGTTGTGAGTAAAAAAATTATGTTACTAACTAAGAAAATTATATCTTAGTGCATTAGCTCTTTTGTGACTGCATTTAAAAAAGTTTTATCTTTCTTTATTTTTTTATTTAAAATAAATTTGTTTTTTTCAAAAGATCCATCATCCTTAATATAACAAATTTTAGTATTTTTAAGTTTTAACCAACTATTTACTCCATCTTCACCATTCAAAATATAATAATATTTTGAATAAGAAGTTAAACCTACAACTATACAATAATTACATGCTTGTTGAATCTTAAATAGCCCAGTCCCAAATGGGCCTATGGCTGCTATATAATTACAAGATATTTCTTCTGGAATTATCGATTTATCTAATAAATTTATATTTAAATTTTTAAATTCATTTTTTAAAAAATTTACAAGCTTCAGATTATTATAATCTCGTGATCCAGGATGGGGCTTAATATCAATTTGGGAAATTTTTTTTTTATATTTCAATAAAATAGTATTTAAATCTCTTTTTAAACTGAAATAAATTTTTTTATCAATTTCTTTTGAATACTGATTGCTATCACTTAAAAATAATAATTTTTTTTTATTTTTTAGACTTTTACATTTACAATTGTTATCTTTATTAATTAATTCGACTTTAACCTTAGGATAAATTTTTTGCCAATATATTTTTAAAGTTTGAAAATAAGTATAGATTTTATCTATCCTTGTTTTTCTTGTATCCATCCAGGTATTTAAATCTAACTCCCTGTATAAAAACTTTTTGTTAAAAAAAATTTTTCCAATCACATATCTCTCAAATAATTCTATTTTATTATTAAAAATTCCTATAAAATCTATTTTCTTACTTGATGTTTTTGTTTTGTTTATTTTTAGTTGCCTAGATTTATGAACTTTCAATAAAACTTTTTTGATTGGCATGTTATTGTAAAGTTCTTTTATCGTAATTAGTGGTAAAGTAAGCATATCTGGTTGGTAAATTAATAATTTACAACTATTATTTATTATTATCTCTGTAATTATTCTTTCCCACATAAATACATTTGAACCCAAAATACATACAGAAAATTTTTTTTTTGATAAATTTTTTATTTTTTTTGAAATATAGATATAATTAAATATCATACTTATGCCATTAAGATTGTGAGAGTTTTTAAAATATCGGTTGAAAATTATACAATCTTTAACTGCTTTATTTTTTTTAAATTCTAATATCTTTTTTTTTTGTAAATTGTTTAAATAATGATTTGTTGTGAATAAATACACATTGTACAATTTTCCTAATTCATAAATCAATTTACTATTTTCAATAATCAAATATGGATTATGAAAACCAAAAATTATGTTTTTTTTCAAGTTATGTTTTTTGATATATGAGTTTTTCACTGACTGTTTTTTCACAATCTAATATCTTTAACATATTTAATTTGAGATGTGAGCTCTTAACTTTTTGGCAATTGGTTTTTCATCATCAATAATTTTACCAATCGAAGGCTTTCCTAACGCTAAAAGCATTTTATCTATTGAGTTACAAAGATTTTTCATACCACTTAATTCTAATGAAGCTGATTGATCTGAACCGTACATTGATCTGTCTAAAGTGATGTGTCTCTCTAGAGAGCTAATACCAAGCATTAAAGCAGCTAATGAAACGGCTACTCCGTTTTCATGCCCACTATATCCTACGTCACATTTATATTCATCTTTTAATGCATTAATTGTAGCTAAATTAGCATCTTCAACTTTCATAGGGTAAGTTGAAATACAATGCATTAATTCAAAGCTGCAATTATTTTTTTTAAATATATTTACTGCTTCATCAATATTTTCTTTCGTTGACATCCCTGTAGAAATAAATGTGTAAATTTTTCTTTTTGCAACTTCAGTTAAAAACTTATGATCCACTATCATTGCAGATGCAATTTTATTATATTTGAGTTTATATTGATCTAAGAAATTCAAACTTTTTACATCCCAAGCTGAGGAAAACCAGTCTATACTTAAATCTTTGCAAAAAAGATCAATTTCATCATATTCTTTTTTTTCAAACTCTAATCCCATTTTTTGATCTCTAGTAGTTTTACCCCACGGACTCTCTCTAGGTGAGTCTAATGTATTTTTATCATATACTATTTCTATTGTTCTCTTTTGAAATTTTACAGAGTCAAATCCGCTGTCCTTAGCATTTTTTATCAACTCTTTTGCAATCTTTATGTCACCATTATGATTAATTCCAATTTCAGCTATTAGATGAGGTTTTTTCATACAAGTTTTCTTTTATTTACACCTAAATTATTATAATAACAATTTATACTTAAATTGATATAATAACAATTTATACTTACACTATTATGATAACAAGCAAAATACCAAAAAAAAATATCAATTTCAATTTAAAGAATAAGAATATAATTATCACCGGTGGCAACGGTTTTTTGGGTAGACAAATTACTGATGCTCTTATTAATGAAGAGGCCAATGTGTTTATAATAGACATTAAAAAACCAAAAAAAAAAACTTCTGCAAAATTTTTTTATTCTGACATTACTAAAGAAAATAATTTAAAAAAAATTTTAAATTTTTTTAAGAAGAAAAAAATTAAAGTTGATGTTTTGATTAACAACGCTGCAGTAAATTATTCACCAAAAAAAATAAAAAGAAATAGTTTTAAATTAGAAAATTTTCCAAATTTTTTATGGGATAAAGATCTAAATGTAAGCCTAAAAGGGAGTTACCTTTGCACAAAAATTTTTGGTTCATATATGTCTAAATTTAATAAGGGAATTATTATAAATGTATCCTCAGATCTAGGAATTATTGCTCCAGATCAAAGACTTTATGAAAATAGTGGCTTCATAAAACCTATAACTTATTCAATTTCAAAGCATGGAATAATAGGATTAACAAAATATACAGCATCATATTGGGCAAAAAAAAATATTAGATGTAATGCAGTTGCCCCAGGAGGAATATTTAACAATCAAGATAACTCATTTGTAAAAAGAATTAATCAACTAATTCCATTAGGGAGAATGGCAAAAAAGAACGAGTATAATGGTCTTTTTTTGTTTCTTTGTAGTGATCTTTCATCTTATTTAACTGGTTCAGTTATAATCGCTGATGGAGGTAGAACAATAATTTAAATTTATATGCCTGATAAAAGTTATATAGATGTAGTCTACGAAGCTAACAAAAAGCCTTTTACATCTTATCCAAAAAAATTAATAAAGCTTCTAGCAAAAAAATACAGTCTTAAAAAGGGGTCTAAAATCTTAGAGATGGGATGTGGAAGAGGTGAATTTCTGAATGAATTTACAAAATTAGGAATGAATGGTTTTGGAATAGATTTATCGAATTTTGCAGAAAATTTTTGTGAAAACGCGGAAATTAAAGTTGTTGATATTTCAAGAGACTCTATACCATACCCAGATAATTCTTTTGATGTCGTTTTTTCGAAATCGTTCATAGAACACTTTTATTATCCTGAAAAAGTCTTTGAAGAGGCTTATAGAATTTTAAAACCATCTGGTATTTTGATTAACCTTACACCTGAATGGAAATACATTTATAGTTCATTTTACGATGATTATACACATAGAACTCCTTTTACTAAAAAATCACTTGAGGATATTCATCATGTTGTTGGATTTAAAAATGTAAAGGTACAAAGCTTTAAACAGCTTCCGATATTATGGTCGGACAATTTTATAATTAAGAATACATTTTCAGTTTTATCGGAAATAACTCGAATATTAGTGCCTGAAAATTTTAGAATGACAAACAAGTGGTTTAGGTTTTCTAAAGAATTAATGTTATTGTCATCAGCTATTAAGTAGAATTTTTTATGTTAGGAATTGTACAAGGAAGACTTTCATTCTCAGGGAAAAAATTACAATGTTTTCCCAAAAAACCATTAAACGAATTCAAATTAGCATCAAAAATTGGATATGACTTTATCGAATTTTTTGGAGAAAGAAAAAAAAATAAAAATAATCCAATTTGGACTGATAAAGGTATTAAAGGATATATTAAAACATCAAAAAAATATAATCAAAAAATTTATTCTTTTTGCGATGATTATATAATTAATCATTCATTGGGTGGTGAAAAAACTCTTAACGAAATTTTAAATACAATAAAACAACTTAAAAAACTAAAGATAAAAAAATATATATTACCATTATATGGGAAAAGTTTTATCAATAAAAAAAATAAAACAAAAATCGTCAAAAATTTATTAGCTATTTCAAAAATTTGTAAAACAAAAAAAATAGAACTACTAATTGAAAGTAATATGAGCCCAAAAAGTTTTTTTAGTTTAAGAAATAAAATTAAATCTGATAATCTCTTTTTTTTATTTGATACTGGAAATAGAGTCTTGTTAAAGAAAAATTTAATAACAGATATATATAAATTTGGAAATAAAATTAAACATGTTCACTTGAAAGACAAAAATTTTAAAAATAAAAATGTAATTTTTGGTGAGGGAGATGTTAAGTTTATACCTATCTTTAAAGCTTTAAAAAAAATTAATTATAAAGGGAGTTTTGCAATAGAAAGTCAGCGTGGCAAAAATATAAGAAATCAAGCTTCGAAAAATTATATTTTTTTTAAAAAACTAATTAATCAATATTTAATAAAATGAATATATTGATTTTAGGGTTGGGCTCTATAGGGCAAAGGCACTTAAGAAACCTTAAATTAATTGAACCAAAATCTAATTTTTATGCAATCAAAAGTAACAGAAAAAAAAATACTCCTTTATTAAATAATTTCAATCAGGTTTTAAAAGGAGATATAAAAAAAAAATATTCACTATCGTATTTTAATTCCATCGCCGAAATTTATAGAAATAATATTAATATAGATTGTGCTTTTGTGTGCACACCTTCATCAAAACATATTTCTCAAGTCATAGAGCTATTAAAATATAACATTCATTGCTTTGTA
>CACLTO010000001.1:0-45000 GCA_902609915.1 uncultured Pelagibacteraceae bacterium | reverse complement strand
TAGATGTTTCAGTTCTCCAGGTTGTCTCTTTAAACCTATGTATTCAGTTTAAAGTACCACATAAAGTGGTGGGTTTCCCCATTCGGAAATTTTCGGATCAAAACTTACATACAGCTCCCCGAAACTTATCGCAGTATATCACGTCCTTCATCGGCTTTCAGTGCCAAGGCATCCGCCACACGCCCTTAAACGCTTGATTTATGCACAGAAAAAAATTCTGTGTTGAATCAAATTTTTAATATGAACATTAGCTAATAACATTACTAATGTTCGGATATAGATATTGATATTATTATTTCATAATTTACGATTTATATAACTAAGTGTTTGGTGGAGGATAGCGGGATCGAACCGCTGACCTCCTGAATGCAAATCAGGCGCTCTCCCAGCTGAGCTAATCCCCCTTAATCTTAGATTGGTGGGCCGAGAAAGACTCGAACTTTCGACCCCACCCTTATCAAGGGTGTGCTCTAACCAACTGAGCTACCGGCCCCGATGCAAGAAAAACACTAACTTAAGAAGAGAAATGAGGACGGTCAACATTAACCGTGTATATTATTTAGAGCAAAATTTTACTTTTACTCATCCTTAGAAAGGAGGTAATCCAGCCGCAGGTTCCCCTACGGCTACCTTGTTACGACTTCACCCCAGTCGCTGACTATACCGTGGTCAAGGGTTTTAAACCTTGCCTTAAGGTAGAACCAACTCCCATGGTGTGACGGGCGGTGTGTACAAGACCCGGGAACGCATTCACCGTGGCACGCTGATCCACGATTACTAGTAATTCCAGCTTCATGCACTCGAGTTGCAGAGTGCAATCCGAACTGAGGTATTTTTTAAGGATTTGCTAAACGTCGCCGTCTTGCTTCCTGTTGTAAATACCATTGTAGCACGTGTGTAGCCCAACACGTAAGGGCCATGAGGACTTGACGTCATCCCCACCTTCCTCCAGCTTATCACTGGCAGTTCTTTCAGAGTGCCCAACTAAATGATGGTAACTAAAAGTGAGGGTTGCGCTCGTTGCGGGACTTAACCCAACATCTCACGACACGAGCTGACGACAGCCATGCAGCACCTGTGTTTCGTCCGGCCGAACCGAAAACTTTAATCTCTTAAAGTCGCGACGAACATGTCAAGTGTTGGTAAGGTTCTGCGCGTATCTTCGAATTAAACCACATGCTCCACTACTTGTGCGGGTCCCCGTCAATTCATTTGAGTTTTAACCTTGCGGTCGTACTCCCCAGGCGGTGTGTTTATCGCTTTCGCTGCGACACTGAAAATAAATTTCCAACGTCTAACACACATCGTTTACGGCATGGACTACGAGGGTATCTAATCCTCTTCGCTACCCATGCTTTCGTTCCTCAGTGTCAGTAATGATCCAGAAAGCTGCCTTCGCAATTGGTATTCTTTCTAATATCTACGAATTTCACCTCTACACTAGAAATTCTGCTTTCCTCTATCAAACTCTAGCTGAAAAGTTTTGATGGCAGTTCCAGAGTTAAGCTCTGGGATTTCACCACCAACTTTTTCAACCACCTACGAACTCTTTAAGCCCAGTAATTCCGAACTACGCTAGGTCCCTTCGTATTACCGCGGCTGCTGGCACGAAGTTAGCCGGACCTTCTTATTCGGGTACAGTCATTTTCTTCCCCGACGAAAGAGCTTTACAACCCAAAGGCCTTCTTCACTCACGCGGCATCGCTGCATCAGAGTTTCCTCCATTGTGCAAGATTCCCCACTGCTGCCTCCCGTAGGAGTTTGGGCCGTGTCTCAGTCCCAATGTGGCTGATCATCCTCTCAAATCAGCTATTGATCAAAGTCTTGGTAGGCCATTACCCTACCAACAAACTAATCAAGTGCGGGCTCATCCAATGGTGCATAAAGCTTTCTCCGTAAAGACTTATCCAGTATTAGCACAAGTTTCCTCGTGTTATTCCAGGCCATAGGGAAGATACCCACATGTTACTCACCCGTCTGCCACTAAGTATTGCTACTTCGTTCGACTTGCATGTGTTAGGCGTGCCGCCAGCGTACGTTCTGAGCCATGATCAAACTCTCAAGTTTAAAAACGGCGCACACTAGCTTCTATATAAATTCTAAGAATAAAATTTATATAATGTTGAAGTGTGTACGACAAATTTTGGTAACCTTAACCGTCCACACTTCTCTTCTTAAATATTAACATTTTAAATAGCTAATTGAGCAAAAAAACTCAATAAATCTCTTATTATAATTGTAATTACAAGTATTTTAGAGAAAGTTTGATGCTTATAGGCTAAAAATTTAGGAAATCAAGCATTTAAGGATAAAAAATCATTAAAAAAAGACTGATTTTAGCGACTTTTTTTGATTTTTTTGATTGTTCGAGTAATACTTAAAAATTCAAAAAAAATTTAATGTTTCAGAGATTAAAAACAAAAATTAAAATTAAAAATGAGATTTTTTTACTTTTCGCAGTACTTACAATAACAATAATTTCTACAGCTTACCATAACTATTCTAAAAAGAAAACTGCAAATAACTACAAAGAAATTGTAGAAAATATCTATTTCAAAAAAACACTAAACCATATTTTTAGTAAATTTGAACCAAGATTTAAGAAAATTTCACACAAAATAGAATTTGGAGATACTTTTGACAGTATACTTAATCAGTATAGTCTAAACAAAGATGAAATTAAAATTATAAAAAAAAAACTTTCAAAGAAAATAAACTTAAATAACTTAAATACTAATCAAAAAATTTATTTTACAATTGATCAAACTAATGACTCTTTAAAAGAATTCTTATTTCAAGTTTCGAATAAAGAAAAGATAATTTTAACTCAAGATTTAGAAAGTAAGAATTTTAAAGAAGAAATTGTGTTAACTAAGTTAAGAAAAGAGGTAGTTTATAAAGAGAATATAATATCGCTTAGTTTATATAAATCTGCAATAGATCGAACGATACCAATTAATATAATTTTAGACTTTGCAAAGATTTATGGATTTCAGGTAGACTTTCAAAGAGACATAAGAAAACTTGATAAATTTCAAATCATGTATGAGGCATTCATGGATGAAGAAAAAAAAATTGTAGAAACAGGTAATATCTTATTTGCAAATTTAA
The DNA here is from genome assembly GCA_902609915.1 of uncultured Pelagibacteraceae bacterium. Taxonomy (GTDB): domain Bacteria; phylum Pseudomonadota; class Alphaproteobacteria; order Pelagibacterales; family Pelagibacteraceae; genus Pelagibacter. The sequence goes on along the minus strand of CACLTO010000001.1, from coordinate 41,889 downwards.
TATTAAGTGGAGAAGATAATTCTTTATATTTTTTTGACAAAGAGGGGAGCATTGGGCATTATGATAAAAATGGTAAAAGTATTCGAAAAGCTTTAATGAAGACTCCAATTAATGGGGCTAGGCTCTCTTCACCTTTTGGAATGAGAAAACATCCAATAGATGGTTTTAACAAAATGCATAGGGGAACAGATTTTGCTGCGCCAATGGGTACACCTATTATGGCTTCTGGCTCTGGAATTATAAAAAAAGCTGGATGGTGTGGAGGCGGAGGAAATTGTGTAGTGATAAAACACAACTCTACTTATCAAACAATTTATGCTCATATGTCGAAGTTTGCAAAAGGTATTAGAAATGGTGTTAGAGTTAAACAAGGTCAAACAATTGGATATGTAGGTTCAACCGGTAAATCAACTGGACCACATTTGCATTATGAAGTTTTAATAAATGGAAAAAAAGTCAATTCTCAAACTTTAAAACTTCCTTCGGGAAAAGTTTTGAAAGGAGATGAAAGAAAAATTTTTGAGACTAAGAAAATCAAATTAAATGTACTAAAATCTGAGAAAATTATCGGTTATAATTAATTTCAGCTAGTACTTATTGATCTAAACTATTTTTGATTTCTAATTTATCTTTATTTGTATCTATGATATTTTCTCGAGAAGTGGCTAGGTTTTCGCCCGATGAAATATTCTTTTTTTGTAATTCTCTCTCACTCAAAACTCTCATAAAATGATCAGCATGTTGCAAATAATTTTCTGATAGTATTTTATCTCCACTTGATAAGGCTTCTCTTGCGAGGTTACTATATTTCTCAATTAGTTTCGATGCATTGTGGTTGTTTCTACCAGGCATCTTTCTTTGAAAACTATCATTGCTAGAAAAATTTGAACTAAATTTATTTCTATCATTAGATTTAAAATTTCTATCATTTCTTCTAAAGTTATTTCTTCGATTATTATTATTTCTGAATGTAACCATTTTTATAAATTAAATTTTAGTACTTATTATACATCTATCTTTTTTAGCAAAATCTTTCGCAATTTTATTAATGTAAAAATTATTTCTTATTAATATTTTTTTTACCTCGTTTTTTTGATCGTGGGCAATTTCTAAAATTAATTTGCCATTATTCTTTATCAGTTCAGATGATTTTTTAATTACTTTTCTAATCGCTGTTAAGCCATCTAACCCACCATCAAGAGCTTTTTTTGGCTCATATTTTACAACATCATCATCCAAGTTTTTAAAATCTAAAATTTTAACATACGGAGGATTAGAAACTACTAAATCATATTTGCCTAATAAGAAATTGTCAATATCTGATTTAAATAATTTTAATCTAGAACTTAAGCCAAGTTTATTTGCATTTACTCTACAAACTTTTAGGCTATCTTTGCTTACATCTATTCCTTTTCCCAAAAAAGACTTTTTTTCTTTTAAAATTGACAAAATAATACATCCAGAACCAGTTCCTATTTCTAAAAAATTAACCTTTTCCTTATTTTTGTAATTTTCTAAGACTTGTTCAATTAAAAGCTCTGTTTCAGGTCTTGGTATTAAAACTTTCTCATTTATCATAAATTCATATTTCCAGAAAGACTTTACCCCAGTCAAATAAGCGATAGGTTTTTTTTTTAAACGACTAGCTATTAGTTTTCTAAAATTTTTATAATTATTATCAGATATCTCTTCTTCAGAGTTCATTATTAGAAACTTTCTATCTTTCTTCAATACTTTTGACATCAAAACTTCACTGTCTAATAAAGCAGATTTAATTTTTTCCTTAATTAAACTTTGTGATGCCTCCTTTATTGCTTTTTCAATATTCATTTATTTCAGTGTTCCTAATCTTTCTTCTTGAGCTTGTAAAGTTAAAGCCTCTATCATTTCATCAAAAATTTCTCCTTCAAGAAACTCCTCTAACTTATGTAAAGTTAAGTTTATTCTATGGTCTGTAACTCTACCTTGTGGAAAGTTGTATGTTCTAATCCTTTCTGATCTATCACCAGTTCCAATTTTATTTTTTCTATCTTTTGATCTTTCTTTTTCAATTCTTGATCTTTCTAGTTCATATAATCTTGCTCTTAATATTTTCATCCCCTTAGCTTTATTTTTGTGTTGAGATTTTTCATCTTGTTGTGAAACAGATATTCCTGTTGGAACATGCGTTATTCTTACTGCGCTATCAGTGGTATTTACTGATTGTCCTCCAGGTCCTCCAGCTCTAAAAACGTCAATTCTTAAATCAGTCTCATTTATTTTTAAATCAACCTCTTCTGCTTCAGGTAATACAGCAACTGTTGCTGCTGATGTGTGAACCCTTCCCTGAGTTTCTGTGTTAGGTACTCTTTGAACTCGATGAACACCACTTTCATATTTTAAAGTTGAGTAAATATTATTTCCTTTGATTGAGGCTATTACTTCTTTTAAACCACCTGCCTCACTCCTAGAAATAGAGATTAATTCTACAATCCATTTCTTTTTATGACTTATCTTTTCATACATTTTAAAAAGATCTGATGCAAATAAACTAGCCTCCAGACCACCAGTTCCAGCTCTTATTTCGATTATTGCATTTTTTTTATCAGCCTCATCTTTGGGTAATAAAAATAATTTAAGTTTTTTCTCATTATTCTCTTTTTCTAACTTCAAATCATTTAATTCTACCTCTGCCATTTTAATTAATTCTGTGTCTGAATTTTTATCATCTAGGATTTTTTGTATTTCTAATCTCTCCTTTTCGTATGAAGAGTATTTTTTTGCGTCTTTAACAATTTCATTTAAATCTGCATATTCTTTTGATTTCTCAGCAAAAAATTTTTTATCTATTTTTCCTGAAGATAAGTCTTTTTCAAGTAATGAGTGTTTTTTAATCAGTTCTTCTATCGTCTTAAGTGGAATCATATTATTTATCAATTAATTTTGATGCCTTTTTTTCAACTTCTACTACAATCTTATCTATCATGTCTTTTGTTAAAACTTTTTCTGACTGCACTCCTGATAAATAAAGCATATTGTTTCCTTTTTGGCCCCCAGTAATACCTACATCAGTCATAGCAGCTTCCCCTGGACCATTGACTACACAGCCAATCACTGAGAGGGTAATTGGGGTTTTGATATGTGAAAGTTTTTCCTCTAAGATTTTTACAGTTTCAATGACTTTAAACCCTTGTCTTGCACATGAGGGACATGAGATAATTTTTACTCCTCTTTCTCTTAAATTTAAGGATTTTAATATCTCATTTCCAATTTTGACTTCCTCAACAGGATTATCTGACAAAGAAATTCTTATTGTATCACCAATGCCATCCAGAAGTAATGTGCCTAATCCTATTGAAGACTTCACACTTCCTGGCACAAAACCACCTGCCTCTGTAATTCCTAAATGTAGTGGATAATCAGTGACTTTAGAAAGTTGACGATAAGCTTCTATTGATAAAAAAACATCTGATGATTTTACGCTTATTTTTAAGTTATCAAAATTTTCATCCTCAAGAATCTTAATATTTCTTAAAGCACTTTCAACTAAGGCTTCTGGACACGGCTCTTTATATTTCTCTAAAATATCTTTTTCCAGTGAACCAGCATTAACCCCAACTCTAATTGAGCAATTATTATCACGTGCAGCTTTAACTACTTCTTTTATCTTGTTAATATTTCCAATGTTACCAGGGTTTATTCTTAAACAACTCGCTCCATTTTCAGCAGCCTCTATTGCTCTTTTATAGTGAAAATGAATATCCGCAACTAAAGGCACATCAACATGTTTAACAATCTCTTTTAATGCTTTAGATGATGACTCATCTGGACAAGACACTCTAACTATATCAGCTCCCTCACTTTGAATTTCATTTATTTGTTTTATAGTAGCCTTTATATCAGTGGTAAGAGTATTGGTCATTGATTGTACTGTAATAGGATTGCTGCCTCCTACTTTGACATTTCCAACATTAATTTCTTTTGTTTTTCTTCTTTTGATGTCTCTAAAAGGTCTAATGCTCATTTTTCTTAATTTAATTCAAATTCCTTATGAAGTGAAGTTAAAGCTTTTTGAGAGTTTTTTTTATCTATTAAAACTGAAATTTTTATTTCAGATGTTGAAATTACTTTAATATTAATCCTTTTATTAGCAAGTGTTTGGAACATTCTAAAAGTAACACCGGGTGTAGTGATCATTCCAACCCCAATAATAGAGATTTTTGAAACATTTTTCTCAAATATTAATTTTCTAAAATTGATTTTTTTGTTTAGTTGAATAATTTTTTTTGTTTTATTCAAGTCTTCCGTCTTAATCGTAAATGTTAAATCTGTTTCTTTTCCATTAGCAGAAATATTTTGAACTACCATGTCAACATTTATTGAATTCAGTGATAAAGGTTTGAAAATAGCTGCTGCTACTCCTGGTCTATCTCTTACGCCGATAAGTGAAACCTTAGAGTCATTTTGAGTAGACGAAATTCCAGTAATAATCTTATTACTATTTATATTAGACTTTTTGGTAATTAAAGTCCCAGATTTTTTTTTGTAAGATGACCTTACTTCAATATCAATTCTGTTTAATCTCGCATCTTGTATCGAAACTGGCTGCATAACTTTAGCGCCAAGTGAGGCCATCTCTAACATTTCCTCATATGAAATTTCTTTGATTTTTTTTGCTTTCTTTAATTTATTAGGATCTGTTGTGTAAACTCCCTCAACATCAGTATAGATTACACATCTTTGAGCTTTAAAAAATTTTGCAAACATAATTGCAGATGCATCTGATCCTCCTCGTCCAATAGTTGTAATTCTATTTTCATAATTAACTCCTTGGAACCCAGTAATTATTGGTATACCACCTTCTCTTAAATATTTTATTATTTCTTTTTTATTAATTTGGTTAATTCTTGCATTCTTATAAGGGCCTACGGTAATAATTGGTACCTGCCACGATATCCAAGATCTAGACTTATATCCTTTATGGATTAATCTTCCTGCAATAAATGAACAGGCCATTTGTTCACCAGATGATACAAGGATATCATGCTCTGCATCAGAAAAATTATCACTAATTTGATAAGATTTTTTGATTAAATTATTTGTCACACCACTCATAGCTGAGGAAATCACAATAACTTTATAATTTTTTCTTTTATAACTGGCAATTATATCAGCAACTTTTTTTATTTTTTGTATTGTACCGACTGAAGTGCCACCAAATTTTAATACTACAATTTTCACGATAAGTTTATCTATTATGTTTAAAAAATATTGAATAAATACATGTTGAATATAAAGTCAACTTACAAATGAAAAATAACACAATTAATAAAAAAGAAATAGAAAAATTTTCTAAAATTGCTGAAGAATGGTGGAATCCAGAAGGAAAATTTAAACCGTTACATAAATTTAACCCTATCAGAATTTCATATATTAAAGAGAATATAATTAAAACATTTCAGTTAGAAAATAAAAAAAATCCTCTGAAAAATATAAGAATTTTAGATGTTGGTTGTGGTGGGGGTTTACTATCCGAGCCAATGTGCAAACTAGGAGCTGAAGTAACTGGAATTGATGCATCTGAAAAAAATATAAAAGTTGCAAAACTACACTCAAAAAAAAATAATCTTAAAATAAATTATATTTGCTCATCACCTGAAAAATTAAATGTAAAAGATAAATTTGATGTAATCTTAAATATGGAAATTGTTGAGCATGTTGAAGATGTAAATTTTTTTTTGAAATCTTGCAGCAATCTTCTAAAAAAAAATGGAATTATGTTTGTTGCCACTTTAAATAAAACTTTAAAATCTTATTTTTTTGCAATTATAGGAGCTGAATATATTTTACGTTGGTTACCAATAGGAACCCATGAATGGGAAAAATTTTTAAAACCTGAAGAGTTAATTACAATACTTAAAAAAAATAATTTTAGACTAGATAGATTAGACGGCATGAAATTAAATGTGCTAACTAACAAATGGAGTATAAGTAATGATAAATCGATTAATTATATTACAAAATTTATAAAGGATTAATTATTTTCACTTTCTACCCAGGGAATTAATTGGGTATCAATACCTTCTTCTTTAAGTTCTTTTAAATCCTTTCTCGATGCTGTTCCATAAATGCCTTTATCTCTTTTCTTATTATTGTAGTGAATTGATCTTGCTTCGTATGCAAAATTTTCTCCTACGTAATCGAAATTACTTTTGATGAATTTTTGGTATTCACTTATTTTCTTTTTGATCTTTTGATATTTGCGTAAATCTTTTCTTTCATCCTTATGGCTTAAAGTTTTATTCATTAACTTAGGTGCCATTAAATTTTTTTCCACTTTTAAAGATCCGCAGCTATGACAATTAATCAATTTTTTTTTCTTTAGTTTGTCAAATTCTTTCGAGGATGCAAACCAACTATCAAAAGTTAGTTCACATTTTTTACACAACAGGTTGTATTTAATCATAAATGATTATTTAATTACTAATAATAAAATTTCAATGTAATTAACTTCTATAATCGGCATTAATATCTATATACTTTTTAGTTAAATCCATAGTGTAGACAGTAAAATTTTTTTTTCCCATTCCAATATCGATAATAACTTTAATATCTGAACTTTTCATATAATTAACTGTCTCAAGTTCATTGTATTGACTGAAAATTTTTCCTTTGTTTACTATCATTAGATCTCCAAATTTAATTGTTAATTTATTCAAATTTATATCTAACCCGGATTTTCCTAATGCCATAATAATTCTTCCCCAATTTGGATCTTCACCAGCTATAGCCGTCTTTACTAAAGGGGAATTTGCAATTGAAAAACAAATTTTTTTTGCATCTTGCTCAGTTTTAGAATTTAAGACATTTATAGTTACAAATTTTGAAGCTCCTTCACCATCTGCTACCACTCTTTTTGCTAAATTTAAAAGGACGTTATTTAAAGACACATCAAAAAATTTAATTTTTTTATCATTAACTGTCTTTATCAATGAGTTTTTTGCCTTACCTGTAGAAAAAATAGTAATCATATCATTAGTACTAGTATCTCCATCACATGAAATAGCATTAAAAGTATTTTCAACATTTTTTTTGAGCAACTTTTTTAAAATCTCATTAGATATATTTGCATCTGTAAAGACATATCCTAATGTTGTTGCCATGTTTGGATAAATCATACCAGAACCTTTTGCAATTCCATAAATCTTAACTGTTGTATTTCCTATTTTGCATTCTTCCATTGCTATTTTGGGTTGAGTATCAGTGGTCATTATTCCTAACGCTGCTTTCATCCAAATATATTTATTTTGTGTATATTTAATATTTTTAATGAGATCTGGAATCTTAAACTTTATTTTATCTTCTGGAAATTTTTCCCCAATCGTGCCTGTGCAGCCAAAGATAATATTTTTTGGCTTTATAATCTTAGGGTCGTCCTCATCTTCTTTTTGTTTATCTGTCAATTGTTTAGAAACCATGTCTGCAATATGTTGCATACTTTTATAACCTTGGTCACCTGTGAATGAATTGGCATTTTTAGTGTTAATTACAAGTGAGAAAATTTTTTGAGTTTTTTGATTTAAATTCCACTTAATATTTTCTGATAAAATTTTTGACTGAGTATAAACTGACGCAAAATTTGCTCCTTCACGGAAATAAAACATTACTAGATCATCTCTGTTAAAATTATATAGATTTGCACTTACTGTGGAAACTGCTAAACCATCAAGATGATCAAGATCTTGAAATTGCCCCATTTTACGATTTTGAGATTTTGAGGCTAAAAAGTTTGATAAATTAATTCCCATTATATTTAAAATTTAAATTAAATAACTATATTAAAAGTTGTAATTAAAATGTATATCAAAAACTAATGTTTAATCCTCTTAAGTTTATTTCTAAATTTGTTAAATCTGGCAATCAAAAAGAGCTAGATAGAATTGAAAAAATTGTAAATCAAATCAATTTTTTGGAGGAAATTATCAAAAAAGTTAAAGATGAAGAATTCCCAAAGAAAACTCTTGAGTTAAAAGAAAAAGTTCAAAATGGGCAATCGCTTGATCAAATTCTACCTGATGCTTTCGCATTAGTAAGGGAGGCATCTTTGAGAACAAGAAGTGAAAGGCACTTTAATGTACAGATTATTGGTGGTGTTGTTTTACATGAGAATAAAATAGCTGAGATGAGAACTGGAGAAGGTAAAACTTTGACAATTGCTTTGGCTGCTTATTTGAATGCTTTAGAGGGAAAGGGTGTCCACGTTGTCACAGTTAATGATTATTTAGCAAAAAGAGATTCGATTGAAATGGGTAAAATTTTTAGTTTTTTAGGTTTGACTTCTGGTTACATAAATAATGAGCAAAACGATATTGAAAGAAAGAAAAATTATGATTGTGATATTACTTACGCAACTAATAGCGAATTAGGTTTTGACTATCTAAGAGATAATATGAAATTTTCAAAAGATGAGATGGTTCAAAGAGGGCACAATTATGCTATAGTTGACGAAATTGACTCATGCTTAATTGATGAAGCAAGAACTCCACTAGTTATTTCAGGCGCTGCAGAGGATAAAACTAACCAATATCTTTCAATAGATAAAACAGTGAAGATATTAACAAAAAAAGATTATGAGATTGATGAAAAAGAGAGAAATATCCTTTTAACAAATGAGGGTATTAATCATATTGAAAACTTATTCTCTAAAGCTGGCATATTAAAAAACAATAACTTTTACGATCCAGAAAATCTAGATCTTGTCCATTTTGTCAACCAAGCATTAAGGGCAAACCACCTGTTTAAAAAAGATAAAGATTATCTGATTAAAGATAATAGTATTAAAATTATTGATGAATTAACCGGAAGAATTTTAGAAGGAAGAAGATTTGGAGATGGTCTTCATCAAGCTTTGGAGGCAAAAGAGAGAATTGAAATTCAAGCTGAAAATCAAACATTAGCATCAATTACTTATCAAAATTATTTTAAATTATATGAAAAAATATCAGGATGTACTGGAACTGCGGCTACAGAAGCTGAAGAATTTTTTGAAATTTACAATTTACTTGTTGTCGTAATTCCAACTAATAAAGAGATGATTAGAAAAGATTATAACGATCAAATATTCCGCACTGAAAAAGAAAAAAATGACTCAATAGTAAAAAAAATTAATGAATGTTATGAAAAAAAACAGCCACTATTGGTTTTCACCTCAAGTGTGAGTAAATCTGAGATTTATTCAAAACTTCTTAACGAAAAAAAAATTAAACATATTGTATTAAATGCAAAAAATCACGAAAATGAAGCTGAAATTATTGCAAATGCAGGAAAAACAAAATCAGTAATAATTACAACAAGTATTTCAGGAAGAGGTGTTGATATTCAACTGGGTGGAAAAAAAGGATCTATTGAGGAAGAGCAGCTTAAAAAAGAGAAAAATTATATCAAATCCTTAGGTGGATTGTTTGTAATCGGAACTGAAAGAATGGAGTCAAGAAGAGTTGATAACCAGGCTCGAGGGAGGTCCGGCAGACAAGGCGATGAAGGAAGTTCAATATTTTATGTAAGTTTAGAAGATGACCTTATGAGAATTTTTGGTTCAGAGTCTATGAATAATATACTACAAAAACTAGGGCTTAAAGATGGTGAGAGTATAGATCATCCTTGGATAAACAAGGCTTTAGAGAGAGCTCAACAAAAAGTTGAGGCTAGAAACTTCGATATTAGAAAAACTTTAATTAAGTTCGACAATGTCTTAAATGATCAAAGACAAGTAATTTTTTCACAAAGAAAAGATGCAATGGATAGTGATAAAATTTTTGATTACTCTGATAGATTTTTAAGGGAAATTATAGATAATTTAATAGATTTAAAAATTCAAAAACTATCAAATCCAAAGAATAGTGAATTTAATAATAAATTAAAAACTATATTTGGAAAAAGTTTAAATGAAAATGAATATAATGAATTAATATCCTTTAAGGACGAAAAATTTAGAGATACCATTATTAACAAATTTAAATTATCAAGAGATGCTAGATCACAAGTTCTGGGGGAAAAACAATCAAAAGAAGTTGAGAAAAGAATCCTTTTACAATCAATAGATTTTAATTGGAAATCTCATATTCAATACTTAGAACAATTGCGACAAGTAATAGGTCTTAGATCTTATGGACAGAGAGATCCTCTCATAGAGTATAAAAAAGAAGCTTTTGATTTATTCTCTACTCTGCTTGAAAAACTAAAATTAGATTATGTAAAAATATTAATGAACTTAAAAGTTTATAGTGAACCAACTGAAAAATTAAGTCAAAATATATCTAAAGAAAAATTTAAAAATCTTGGTAAAAAAATTAGTAGAAATGAACCCTGTCCTTGCGGCTCTGGCAAAAAATATAAAAAATGCTGTGGTGCTTTATAGTGATAAAGCAATAATAGATAATACGAGAATCGCACCAGTGATAAAAATAATAATCTTTTTAAATTTTTTAATTTCTTGAAAATTAAAACTTTTAGTCTGTAATGCGCTTAAACTTTCTGGATTTGAAACAAAACCCTTGCTTCTTCCAATTTGCAAAAATTTATTTTTTCTATGATTAAGTATTTCATCAGCAGTCATTCCTCTAAAAAAATCTAAATTTTGAGAGATAGTATTACTTACATTTCTTAAAATTAAATCTCTATCTCTATGAGCACCACCTAATGGCTCGGGAATCACCTCATCAATTATATTTAATTCTAATAAATCTTTTGCAGATAGTTTCATAGCTTTAGCGGCATCGAGCATTTTTTTTGGGTCTCTCCACAATATTGTTGCACATCCCTCAGGAGAGATTACCGAGTATATTGCGTTCTCTAACATCAAAACTTTGTTTGAAGAAGCAAGAGCAATTGCTCCACCGGATCCTCCCTCCCCAATAACAACAGCTAAAGTTGGAACTTTTAACTTCATGCAACATTCTATAGACTTTGCGATAGCTTCTGCTTGACCTCTTTCTTCTGCACCTACTCCAGGGTAAGCTCCTGGTGTATCTATAAAAGATATAATTGGTAAATTAAACTTATTAGCTAACTCCATAAGCCTAATAGTTTTTCTGTATCCCTCGGGCCTCATCATGCCAAAATTTCTTTCAATTCTTGTTTCTAAATTTTCACCTTTTTCTTGGCCAATTACTAATACTGATTGATTTTTAAATTTTGCCAAACCAGTTATAACTGACTTATCTTCTCCATAATGTCTGTCTCCCTCTAAAGAAATAAAATCATCAAATAAATTATCTATAAAAAACTTGGACTTTGGTCTGTCTTCGTGCCTAGCAACTAATGTGATTTGCCACGGGTCTAGATTTGCATAAATAGTCTTGAGTTTTTTATCTAGTTCTTCTTGAGTTTTAGAAATTTTTTTTGTATCAACTTCTGATAAGCCACCTTGATTAAAAGGATCTTTTAACTTTTCTAACTCATTCTCAAGATTTTTAATATCCGTTTCAAAATTTAAATAATTTTTCATTTAAATATGAATATTACACATATAAGAAAAATAACAATAAAATGTCTGTGATACTATTATATATTTGACTTAAATAGTCTAGAGTTTAAATATTATCTTATGAAGTCAAAATATCATTCTATAAATAGACTAAAAGTATCGGAAAACTTATTTTCATTTGTAAATAATGAATTGTTAAATGGTACTGAGATTAACTCGGATAAATTTTGGGATGGATTTGATGAGGTGGTTCACGAGTTAGCACCCAAAAACAAAGAGCTAATTGAGATAAGAGAAATCTTACAGAAAAAAATTGATAAATGGCACATTGATAATAAAAGTGAAGTTATCAAAATTGAGGATTATAAAAAATTTCTAAAAGATATTGGTTATTTAAAAGATGAGGGCCCAGATTTTAAAATTGAAACAAATAATGTTGACGAGGAGATAACTTCTATTGCTGGGCCACAACTTGTTGTTCCAATAATGAATGCTCGATATGCATTAAACGCTGCAAATGCAAGATGGATGAGTTTGTATGACAGCTTGTACGGTACAGATGTTATTGAAGAGTCTGAGGATAGTGCCGCTGCTTCAGGAAGATATGATCCTGAACGTGGGACACTTGTAATAAAATACGGAAGAGAATTTTTGGATAAATATTTTACTTTGAGGGATTTTAGTTGGAAGAAGATTACAGGCTTTGCCGTCCAGGATAGGCAATTAAAAGTTTTAAAAGGAATTGACGTAACAACTTTAAAAGAAAAAAACAAATTCGTAGGACACAGAGGTGAAGCTGATAATCCATCAGCAATTATTTTAAAAAATAACAATCTTCATATTGAGATTTTAAAAAATCCAAGGGCCTTTAGTGCTCAACAAGATCATGCTGGTATAAGTGATATTATTCTAGAATCAGCTATATCAACAATATGTGATAATGAAGACAGTGTTGCAGCCGTGGATGCTGAGGACAAAGTGCTTTGCTATAGAAATTGGCTTGGATTAATGAAAGGTGACTTAATTAGTCAATTTGAAAAAGAGGGTAAAACACTTGAAAGAAGGCTTAATCCAAACAGAAGTTATATTTCAAAGGATGGAAAAGGTTTAAAACTACATGGTAGAAGTTTATTACTTATTAGAAATGTTGGTCATCTAATGACAAATCCTTCAATAATTTTGAATGATGGAAGTGAAATTCCTGAAGGTTTAATGGATGCTTTCATGACCACAGCCGCTGCTATTCATGACTTTAAAAGAAAAGGTAATTCAAGAACTGGTTCTATTTATATTGTGAAGCCAAAAATGCATGGACCAGATGAAACTGCTTTTACAAATGAGATTTTTACAAAAGTTGAAGAGGTATTAGGATTAAAAAAATACACTTGTAAGATTGGAATTATGGATGAAGAAAGAAGAACTTCTTCAAATCTTAAAGAGTGTATAAGAACTTTAAAAAATAGAGTTTTCTTTATAAATACTGGTTTTCTTGACCGCACAGGAGATGAGATGCATACATCAATGGAGGCAGGACCAATGATCAAAAAAGGAGATATGAAATCTTCAAAATGGATAAAAGCATATGAAAATAACAATGTTGATGTAGGGCTAGCTTGTGGTTTATCTGGTAAAGCCCAGATTGGAAAAGGGATGTGGGCTATGCCTGACAGAATGAAAGACATGCTAGATCAAAAAAATGGTCATCTAAAAGCAGGTGCCAATTGTGCCTGGGTTCCATCCCCGACCGCAGCTGCTATTCACTCACTTCATTATCATGAAACAGATATTTTTGATGTTCAAAAAAAATTACTCAAAAGAGATAAGGCAAAACTAAATGACTTACTGACTCTACCAATTGCAGATAGACCAAATTGGTCTGTGGATGAAATAAATAAAGAGATTTCTAATTCTGCTCAAACATTATTGGGATATGTTGTTAGATGGATCGATCAAGGAGTGGGTTGTTCAAAAGTGCCTGATATAAATAATATCGGATTAATGGAGGATAGGGCTACTCTAAGAATTTCATCTCAACATATTGCAAACTGGCTACATCATGGAGTAACCACAAAATTACAAGTAGTGGAAATAATGAAGCAAATGGCAAAAATTGTTGATCAGCAAAATAAAGAAGACTCTAAATACGTTAAAATGAGTGATGATTATGAAGGATCTATTGCGTTCAAAACTGCGTGTGATCTTATTTTTAAAGGCACTAATCAACCATCGGGTTATACAGAGCCACTGCTTCACGCAAATCGTTTAAAAAAGAAAACTAACCAGAATTAGTTTTTAATTTTGATCTATTTTTAAATGCAGAAATAAGTGTTCCATCGTCAAGATTTTCTATTTCACCTCCAATTGGAAGTCCTTGGGCTAATTTTGTAATCTTAACTTCAATATCTTTTAAACTATCCTGGATATAATAAGCAGTTGTTTGACCTTCCACGGTTGCACTTGTTGCTAAAATGACTTCATCGATTTTATTTTTTTTAACTCTTTCTACTAACGAATCAATTAATAAATCCTCTTTTCTTTTACCAACTGAAGAGATATTACCCCCTAAAATGTGGTAATAGCCTCTATATATATTAGAACTTTCTATACTCCATTGGTCAGAAATATTTTCAACTACACATATTTTTTCATATTTTTTTTCTACAATGTCACAATTGCTGTAATTACAATCTATTGAATTGGATTTTAATATTCCACAAATTTTACATCTAGAAATATTTTTATATACCTCTGCTAAAGTTTTTGCTAATGGCTTTACTAATTCGTCTCTATTATTAATTAACTTTAATACAATTCTTTTTGCTGATTTAGGGCCCAAACCTGGAAGTTTTGAAATTAGCTTAATTAATTCTTCTATCTCAGAAATGTTTTGCATCTGCTATAAGGGCCACTTAAAACCAGGTATTCCAAGTCCCCCTGTTGCTTTTGAAATTTCTTCAGAAGTTTTGACTTTAATTTGAGATTTAGCGTTATTATGAGCCGCAACGATCAGATCTTCTATTATATTTTTTTCTTCTTTCAGTATTTCTTCTGATAATTCTATTGATTGCATTTCTCCTTCCCCATCAAGTATTATTTTCACCGAATTTGATCCCGAAACTCCCTTTACTTTAATCTCTTTAATTCTGTTTTGGCTCTCTTTCATTTTAAGTTCTAATTCTTTTGCTTTATCCAAAATTTTTGTAAAGTCAGTCATTGTTATTCTCCTTACCAGTTAAATTTACATCTATCAATTCAGCATCAGGAAAGTTTTTTAGTACATCTTTATAGATTTCCGACTTCTTTGCCTTATCAAGTAAAACATTTTTTAAGTTTTTTTTTTTATTTTCAATTGATATCTCACCTTTAGTCTGACTTAATGTAATTATCCATCTTTCACCAGTCCATTCGAAAAGTTTAGAGGATAGATCTTTCACAAAATTTTTGTCTAAACTTTCATTAAAAGATATTTCAATTAAATTTTTTTCAAATTTTACAAGATTTACGTTTTTTTCTAATTCATATTTTAATTTTAACTCCTTATGTTTTGTACAAACTTCAATTAAATTTTCCAATGATTTAATATATGATTTCTTTTCTGACTTTATTTCCTTTTGTATTTCTGGTTTACTCTTCTCTTCTTGAGTAATATTTTTAATTTGATTTACAGTGCTGGACTGTTCTTCAACTTCTGTTTTTTTCAACGGATTACTTTTATTATCATCTTGATCTATATGATTTGATTTCATTGAGCTTAGATGCATCAATCTAATTAAAAACATTTCCATTGAAAGATGTTGATTTGAAACAATACTAAGTTCATCAAGTGTTTTTATTGTAAATTGCCAGAATAAAATCAACACTTTAGTTTGAATTTGGTTTGATAAATTTTTAATTCTTTTAAATTCTTCATCGTTCAAAGAAAAATTGGTACCCTCTAAAGTTAATGAATTGATATTTTTAAAATAATATAATAGCTCTAGAAAATCATTTATGAAAACTTTTGGCTCAATACCCTGATCATAAATTTTTCTGTAAATTTCTACAACTTTTGATTCGTCTCCTTTAAGAATAAATTCAAATAATTCAATTAATTGCGTTTTATCAAAAAAACCAAAAATTTTTTGGGCAGACCTTAAATCTAATTCAACATTTGGGTCTAGCGTTAATAAAGCCCTATCTAAAAGGGACAGGGCGTCTCTCACAGACCCCTCTGAGATTTTCACTATTAATTTAAGTGCATCATCACTGACTTTTCCACCCTCTTTATCTTTAATATTTTGAATAAATTTTAAAAGCTCAGATGACTTTATTCTAGTTAAATCAAATCTTTGGCATCTTGAAATTACTGTTATTGGAATTTTCTTTATTTCTGTGGTTGCGAAGATAAACTTTAAATATTCTGGTGGCTCTTCTAATGTTTTTAGTAAAGCATTGAACGCTTGCTTACTTAACATGTGAACTTCATCAATAATGAAAATTTTATACTTAGATGAGGTAGGTCCATATCTCGAAAACTCAATTAACTCTCTTACATCATCAACTCCGGTTTTGCTTGCTGCATCCATTTCCAAAACATCAATATGATTTGAATTAGCAATTGCATCACAATTATTACATTTATTTTTACATTTGTTTTCTATTCCATTTGGACAATTAAGACTTTTAGCAATAATTCTTGCAATAGTAGTTTTGCCAATGCCTCTAATTCCTGTAAACAAATATGCATTTGGAATCTTATCGGCCTTAATTGAATTTATTATTGTTTGTGTAATCACGTCTTGACCAATAAGATCTTCAAAAGTTTGTGGCCTATATTTTAAAGCTAATACGTTGGAATTAATGTTCATATCTATAAGTCTAGGAGACTAGAACCTGAATAACTGTCTCTACGACTGCTTCTGTTAAGATCTGGTCGAGTTCAAGCAGCATCCACCTCTAGCCTCCACAATCTATTATAACAGTAATAATTTCTTATCTACAAGAAAAGTTATTTACTAATTTCTCTTCGTTTGTCAGCTTCAAAAACACCTAGAACGTGAAAATCCTGGCAATGTAATCCTAGATCCTCTAATGATTTTTGAACCCTGATGTCTTCTATGTGGCCGTCAAGATCACATAGAAAGAAAAAAGAGTCGAATGAATTTTTTTCAGGGTAGCTTTGAAGCTTAGTCAAATTAACTCCGTTAATGGCGAATCCACCTAATGATTGATATAAAGCTGCAGGTTTACTTTTCAGTTTAAATAAAAAAGACGTTATATATTTTTTTTTACCAAATTCAGGCTGTGAAATATCCTTCCCCATTATCAAGAATCTCGTTAAATTTCCTTTTTCATTTTCAATATTCTTTTTAATAATGTCCAAATTATATTTTTTGGCACTTAAAGAAGAGGCAATCGCTGCTTTCTCCTTACTATTGACATTAGAAATCATCTCTGCTGAGCCAGCAGTATCTGCTCTAACATGTTCAATTAAATTGTTAGATTTAATAAATTTAGAACACTGAGAAAGTGCTTGAGCATGAGAATAAACATCCTTAATTTCAGAAACCTTTGCACCAGGTACACCTAATAAGTTATGTTCAATTTTTTGAAAATATTCAGCATAAATATTTAACCTGTGCTCAAATATTAAATATTCAATTCCTATATTACCAGTGATCCTATTAGACTCTGGAATTATTATTTTTGATTTTGCGTCTTTTAATGCTTTTGTAAAACATTCATCAAAAGTTTTACACGGGATAATTTCAGCATTTGGTTCAACTGTTAGTGCTGCTAAATGTGAATAAGCTCCGTAAGTTCCTTGAAAGTAAATTTTATTCATTACGATTTATATTCCATAATTTTTTTTATAGCCATAAAATCCTCCTTTGTATCGACACCAATTGGTGATGATTTTGCTAAAGCAACATTGATATTTATATTATTATCTATAGCTCTCAACTGTTCTAATTTATCTTTAATTTCATTATGAGACTGCTTAATAGAAACAAACTTATTTAATGTCTCTAAATCATAACAATAAATTCCTAGATGATGATAAGTATGACTTTCATTTTTACCTAATTTTCTTAAAAATTTTAATGCTAAAGGGAAATTTAAGTTATCCAAACTTTCTTTAGTAATTACTTTCACAATATTTTCATTATTTAATACTTTTTCATCTATAATTTTAGATGCCAAAGTTCCTATTTTGCACTGAAACTTAATCATCAGTCTATTTAAATTTTTAATATCTTCAATATTCATTAAAGGTTCATCTCCTTGAAGATTCATAACTAGCCCTACATCTTTTTTTCCGAGTTTTTTAATAGCCTCATAAATTCTATCTGTTCCAGTTTTATGTTTATTGCTTGTTAAAATTGCCTCACCGCCATTTTTTTTTACGTCATCAACAATATCTTGATCCTCTGTTGCAACAAACACTTCTCCTATATTGGCCTTTTGTGCTATTTTGAAAACGTGAGAAATGATTGATAATCCGTTAATTTTTAATAAAGGTTTACCTGGTAATCTTGTAGCAGACAGCCTTGATGGAATTAGAACTAGAGTCTTCATTAATTTTTTTTAATTGTTATTACAACACAAACAGAGGCAAAATTGTACATTAAAAGTATAAGCAATTTTATATTTATAGTGTTATATGTTTAAAATAATTTTTTATAAATGGACTCTTTTGAAATTAATAAAGTGATAGCTGCAATATTAATGGTAGCGCTTATAATAATTGGTATAGGGAAGCTATCAAATATTATTTTTCATGTCGAAAAACCTGAAACACCAGGCTATTCTGTAGATGTGG
The DNA here is from genome assembly GCA_902609915.1 of uncultured Pelagibacteraceae bacterium. Taxonomy (GTDB): domain Bacteria; phylum Pseudomonadota; class Alphaproteobacteria; order Pelagibacterales; family Pelagibacteraceae; genus Pelagibacter. The sequence continues at coordinate 23,623 of CACLTO010000001.1, read as the reverse complement.
AACAACCAGTTTTGGCTAGTTCTCAGTCAATCCCTAAGGCAACCGAGGAAAAAGTTGATATGGCAACTTTTATGGCCTTGGGAGACCCTGTATTAGGCGAGAAAGTTTTTAAAAAATGTGCTGCCTGTCACTCAATTGTCAAAGGAGGAAAAAATAATATTGGTCCAGCTTTATACAATGTTGTGGGAAGAAAAGTTGGGGTAGTAAGTGATTACAAATATTCAAAAGCACTTTTGGGATATGAAAAAGAATGGACTTTTGAAGAGCTAAATGGATATTTATTAAAACCTGCTAAATGGATTAAAGGAACTAAGATGGCTTTTGCTGGATTAAGAAAAGAAAAAGATAGAGCTTCAGTTATTCTATACTTAAATCAAAATTCTGACACTCCTATGCAGTTACCTTAGCTTTCCAAAGCAATAAAGTAATATAGATTTTTGAACATGAATTCGATTAAGAGCTTGTTGCCAAACCTTAGATTGATTACTTAAAAATATTTTGTCGTCAACTTCATTGCCTCTTGGCAAGCAATGAAGAAAAATACAATCTCTTTTAGCAAAATCAATTAATTCTTTATTAATTCTAAATTTTTTAAAATGTCTCAATTTTTTGGTTTTATTTCCTTTATCATTCATAGATATTACTTTATCTGAAAAAATAACATCTGCTCCACTGGCTGCTTTTTTTGGATCATCATAAATTAAGATTTTATTTTTTTTACTTTTTATATATTTAAGAATTTTTTTATTTGGTCGATATGCAATTGGACAACCAATATTTAATTTGAAAGAGAATTTGATTGATGCGGATATAAGGGAGTTGAGAACATTATTAGAGTCACCAATCCAAGCGATTTTTAACTTAGAAATCGGTTTTTTTTTAATTTCCTCAATAGTAAAAACATCAGATAAGATTTGCGTAGCATGAGAACTAGGACTCAAACCATTAATAATGGGAATTGATAAATGCTTTTTAAACTCTTCTAACTTTTTATCACTATTTGTCCTTAGCATAAAAGCATTACCAAAAATTGAAATAACTTTTGCTGTGTCTTGTATGCTTTCACCTCCTTTCGATAAGTGGAGTTCGTCAGGCCTTAATGTCAAAGTACTTCCACCAAGTTGCTTTATTGCCAAATAAAAACTTAGTCTTGTTCTAAGACTAGATTTCTCAAACATTTGTATTAACAATTTTCCTTTGAGAGGAGCTTTAATATCAACATCAAGATTGTTTAAATTTTTTCTTAAACTCTTTCTTTTCTTTGCATCAATTAGAATTTTTCTAAGATCTTTTGCTGAAATATCTTTTAAATTTATAAAATGATTCACTTTAATTCAATTCTCCACAAACTTTATTGATAATTTTTAGAGCCTTATTCAATTCAATTTTTTTTACATTTAATGGTGGTAATATACGTACAACATTCTCGGATGCACGTATGGTCAATAATCTATGATCCATTAGTTTCTTAATAAAAATAGTCTGATCTTTATAAAGTTGTATTCCAATCAAAAATCCTCTTCCTCTTATGTTTTTTATGATAGTTGGATATCGATGTTTAATAATATTTAAATTTGACAAGAAATATTCAGATAAATCTCTAATGCTTTTCAAGAATTTTTTATTTGAAACTATGTCCATAACAGTATTGCCTACAGCCATTGCTAAAGGATTGCCTCCAAAAGTAGAACCATGTGTGCCAGGAGTCATAGCAGAGGCAACCTTTTTACTCATTAAAACAGCTCCTATGGGAAAGCCACCTCCTATTCCTTTTGCTATAGGAACTATGTCAGGTTTTACTTTCGATTTTTCAAATGAAAAAAAATTACCAGTTCTAGAGATCCCACACTGAACCTCATCTAAAATCAATAAAATTTTTTTTTGGTTACATAGTTCTCTCAGTTCCTTCAAACACCAGTCAGGTATCACTTTAATGCCTCCTTCTCCCATAATAGGCTCAACCATGATTGCTGCTGTTCTATTAGTTATCTTTTTTTTTAAAGATTTATGATCTCCAAAAGTAAAATGATTAAATCCAGATACTTTGGGTCCAAATCCCTCGGTCATTTTTTTTGAACCACTAGCATAAATTGCTGCTAATGTTCTGCCGTGAAATGAATTTTTTACACACAAAATTATATTTTTATTTTTTTTCCCAATAGAATAAAAATATCTTCTAGCAACTTTTATTGCAGCTTCTGTGGCCTCTGCACCACTATTCTGAAACATCACATAATCTGCAAATGTTTTTTGACACAATTTTTTAGCTAACGTTTCACCCTCTGGAATTAAAAAAGCATTAGAAACATGCCAAAGCTTTTTTGATTGTTTTCTTATAGTTTTTATTAATAGAGGATGCGCATGCCCTAAAGAGTTTACAGCTATACCTTGAACAAAATCTAAATATTTTTTGTTGTCATATGAATATAGATAACTACCCTTACCATACTTAAAAGAGATTTTTTTTCTATTATAGTTTTTTACTAAATAACTCATAAAAAATTTATTTATACACTTCTATATTCGTTAGATATATTGGCACAAGTACAGATTGAAAACTTTTTTCTGATATCTTTGTTAATAACTTTAAATAATAGCTTGTTATTCCATCATTTTAACGCCTATATTGTGTTTGTATTCTAAAGTAACACACTATATTGATATATTATGAGCTGGAACGATGAAAAAGTTGCTAAGTTGAAAGAGTTATGGGGCAAAGGAAATACTGCAAGTCAAATCGCTGAAATTATTGGTGGAATTAGTCGAAATGCAGTAATTGGTAAGGCTCACAGATTAAATTTATCTGCAAAAATAAAAGCTAGAACTCCTAAAACTAATAAAAATGTAACACCAAATAATCAAAACAATTTAGATGAACTAAAAAGAGGGAGAAGAAGTAAATTTAAATCACTAATAATTGAAAAAGATTTTGAGCCTGAAAACCCTAAACAACTTGAGGAATTAGACGAAAATTCTTGTAAATGGCCTATCGGTCACCCTGATGAAAAAACATTTTACTTTTGTGGAAGATCCTCATTAAAGGATTTTTCATATTGCAAGCTTCACTTATTATACGCTTATCAGCCTAAAGGTAAAAAAGATGATAGCAACGATAATGAAAAAGAAGAAATTCAAGAGTATAATGAAAAAAAAATCAATGCTGTATAATAAGATTAAGCTACAGATTTAACTATTTAATTATACTTTTCTGTCGAAAACTCTCCACCATCTCGCCACATAAAAGAATATCTTTTTACCTCATCTTTGAATAAAAGTTTGCTTGGCAGACCTATATCATAATTAGTTTTATACTTACCTGAGGGAACATTATCATATTTTAGTAACCTAAGTTGGTCTTCAGTTAAAAGTGGATTTGGAAGTAGCTGAAAAAATTTTGCAGATAAGCTTGCGAAGGTTAATGGCAAAGGTACTAAAAATCTTTTTTTTCCCATAAGGTGAAGTAGTATCTCTAAGATTTCCTTAAAAGAAAGGGTTTCAGGACCAATACACTCTATAATTTGAGACTTAGTTTCATTTTGTAATACGTGGTAAATAATATCAGTTAGATCAGAACAATGTATTGGTGTGAATTTTGTTTTTCCAGAATAATAAAGTGGAAAAAACGGTAATCTATTTAATAATGTCATAAATTGAGTACTAAAATTGTCAGAATTTGAAAAAACAACCGAAGGCCTCAATATTGTGGTTTTAGGAAAGTTATTCAAAACTCCTTTTTCTCCCTCAAGTTTTGAAATTGCATATTTAGAGTCAACGGCCTCATTAATACCCAAAGCTGATAAATGAATAAAATGTTTTAAATTATATTTTTTGCATAATTTTGCTAAAAGGGTGGGAAACAAAGTGTGAATATTCTTAAAAGTATTACCGCTCTTTCGCTCATATAAAATACCTATCAAATTTATACAATAATCTGATGTACTAAATAATTTTTCAATTTTCTTTTCATCAAAAATTTTAGACTCGATAATTTCAATATATCCAGCATTAGCTTGAGTTTTAATTTTTATACCTTTTTGATGAATATTTCTTGTGACTACTGTTACTCTAATGTTATTTTTAGTAAGTTTTCTAATCAAGTTACTTCCAATTTGACCACTTCCACCAAAAATTAGACAATTTTTTGCTTTCATATATATATGTTTTAAAATGAGTAATAATATACAGTTATACAAAACTGATATACCTGAGAATTTAAATTTGGGCAATATAATAGCTGTGGATGGTGAGTTCATGGGGCTAAATGTTAAACGAGACCCATTGTGTCTAATTCAAATTTCTTCAGGAAATTCTGATGCCCATATAGTTCAGTTTGATAGAAGTAAGTATAATGCCCCTAATCTAGTCAAAATATTAAGCGACAAAAATGTTAAAAAAATTTTTCACTTTGCAAGAAGTGATCTAGCTCACATCAAATATTATCTTAAGACAGACGTATATAATGTTGAATGTACTAAAATCCAATCTAAAATTGCACGTACTTTTTCAGATAGTCATTCATTAAAAACATTGATCAAAGAATTTGTCAATATTGATATTAGCAAACAATTTCAAACAACAGATTTTGGCGGTGAACTTTCTCAAGGTCAGCTTAAATATTGTGCAAACGACGTTATATACCTTCATAAAATTAATGAAGAACTTAATAAAATTTTGAAGAGAGAAAATAGAATTGAACTATATCAGGAATGTTTAAAATTTTTAAAAACAAGAGTTGATTTAGATTTAGCTTTATTCAAGGAAGATATTTGGGCTCATTAATGACAAAAATAAATTATAAGAGTATAGCCAAAAATGTAATTAATTTAGAAATTAAAGCTCTACAAAAATTAAAAAAATCACTCAACAAAAATTTTGATAGAGCCGTTACAGCAATTGTAAATTGTCAATCTAAAGTTATTTTATGTGGAGTCGGTAAAAGTGGAATTATTGCTAATAAGATATCTGCTACTTTATCCTCTGTTGGTACTCCATCTTTTTCATTATCAGCAAATGATTGTTCACACGGTGATTTAGGAAGTATCACCAAAAAAGATATTTTAATTTTGATAAGTTATTCTGGTAATTCGATTGAATTAAAAAATATAATCAATTACGCTAATAGAAATAAAATATTATTAATTGGTATTACTTCAAAAAAAAATTCTGATTTATATAAAAATAGTGACATAATTTTAATGACTCCAGAAGTAAAAGAGGCTGGGCTTGATATTGTACCTACATCAAGTACAATTAATCAACTGAGTATTGGAGATGCTTTGGCAGTATCGACTTTGAAAAAGAAAAAAATTAATAATTTAGATTTTAAAAAATTCCATCCGTCTGGGAGCCTTGGAGAAAAATTGAAAACTGTTGAGGATCTCATGTTAACTAATAACAAAATACCATTTATTAATGAAAATATCTCAATGATCCATGCACTTAAGATTATGACTGATAAAAAGTTAGGTACATTGATTGTAAGAAACAAAAAAAAGTATACGACAGGAATTATTACAGATGGTCAAGTTAGAAGGTTAAATTCAAAAAATATTAATTTAAGTTTATTGAAAGTAAAAAATGTTATGACTAAAAACCCTGTAAAGATTGAAAAAAATACATTAGTGACAAAAGCACTGTCAATTATGAATGATAATAAAATTACTTGTTTATGTGTTTATGATGAAAAGAGAAAATCAAATACAATTGGGATTATTCATATTCATAATATTTTGGAAAACAAGATTTATTGATATATGAACATAAAAAAAAGTTTACAGTTATCAATGATAATTTTATTAATTTTATTATCTGTATTTTTTTATCAAAAATTTTTTAATGTAGAAATTGATCTAACTGAGAAAAAAGTTACTGAAATAAATTCAGATAAAAGTAATGAAATCGATGAGTCCAATTTAATTGAAAGTCTAAGATATATATCTCAGGATTTAATTGGTAATACTTATATAATCAATGCAGAGTCGGCGAAATTTGAGGAAGACGAAACTGATTATATTTTTCTTTTTAAAGTCAATGCAGAAATAATCCGTAAAGATAGCGAGGTAATCAGAATATATTCAGACTCAGCAAATTATAATAAAAAAAATAACGACACAGTATTTAAGAAAAATGTAAGTATCGAATATACAGATCAAATAATTAAGTCGGGAATAGTGAAACTAAATTTCTCACAAAATTTAATAGAAATAATTGAGAATGTTTACTATATGAATAACAATACAAAAATGTATGCAGATAAAGTTGAATTAGATTATTTAAGAAAAAAAATGCGTGTTTCAATGCTTGATCAAAATGATAATGTCCAGATATCGGGAAAATACTAATTATGGCTATCATTAAAAAATTTCGTATTAAAAATTTTAAACAGAAAAAAGAGCTTATTAAGCTTGATAAAATATCAATTTACTTTGGTAAAAGAAAAATATTTGAAGATTTAAATTTCAGTTTAAATCAAGGAGAAATTTTAGGGTTACTTGGCCCAAATGGTGTTGGGAAATCAACAATTTTTAATATTATTATAGGACTGCTAAAACCAAATTATGGTTCTATTTTTATTGATCACGAGAACATAACTAATGAACCAATTTTTCATAGAACTAAAAAATATAAAATTGGCTATGTTCCTCAACATGGGGGATATTTTTATGATCTTACCTTAAGAGAAAATTTAAAAGCAATTAGTGAGATGGTAATTGAAGATAAGAAATTAAGAGATGAAAGAATAAATTTACTAATCTCAAAGTTTGAACTTGAATCGTTACAAAATATTAAAGCTGAATTTTTATCAGGAGGACAGAAAAAACGTCTGGTGATTTGTCTCGCTCTATTGAGTAACCCTAGAATTTTGTTATTAGACGAACCTTTTGCGGCTTTAGACATAATGACAATTAAAAACCTTCAACAAATTATTGTGGATTTACAGACACAAAGTAATATTTCAATTATTTTATGTGATCACCAAGCTAGAGACTTGTTATCATGTGTAGATTTAGCTATAGTATTATCAAATGGTAAAGTAATCGCTAAAGATACACCTAATAATCTTATAAAAAATATTGATGCTAAAAATGCATATTTTGGAGACTCTTTTAAGATTAATTAAAAATGTCTTTTATCAAAATAAAAAAAAGAATCAAAAAATTTGATAAAAATTTAACCACGGTGGGAGACAAAAGTTTATCAATTCGCTGGGCTTTATTAGCTTCTCAGAGTCTTTATAAAAGTAAATCTTTTAATTTGTTATTATCAGAGGACGTTCTTAATACTTTGAAGTGTCTTAAAAAATTAGGAGTAAAAATAAAACTAACAAAATCATTTTGTGAGATATATGGTGTAGGACTAAACGGATTTAAATATAAAAAAGATTTGTCATTGTATGCTGGAAATTCTGGAACATTAGGAAGATTGATAATGGGTCTTTTGGTGCATTCTAAAAATAGTATTAGGCTAAAAGGTGATAAAAGTTTGTCTAAAAGAGATTTTTTAAGAGTCTCAAAACCTTTAGAGAAATTTGGGGCAAAATTTCAAACTAACCTCGGTAAACTTCCGATAGTTATCAAGGGTACTGGTGATCCTAAACCGATAAATTACTATGAAACCAAAGGATCTGCTCAGTGTAAAAGTGCAGTTATGCTAGCGGCATTGAATACTAATGGTGAAACAACTATTAAGGCAAAAAAATCAAGAGACCATAGTGAATTGCTTTTTAAATATTTAGGTTTACCTATAAGAGTAAATAAAAAAAAAAACTACGATTTAATTAAGATTAAAGGAAGAAAAGAAATACCAGCTATTAATTATAAAATACCATCAGATATAAGCTCAAGTTCCTTTTTTATTGTCTTAACCGCATTATCAAAAAATTCTAAATTAAAGATAAAGAATATAAATATTAACCCCTCTCGAACAGGTGTTTTAAGTATTCTCAAAATGATGAAAGTAAAAATTAAAAGAGTAAATGTAAGAACCTACAAAGGAGAGAGGGTTGCTGATTTAGTTGTCCAAAGCTCAAGAAAATTCAAATCTATTAATTGTCCTGTTAGATTTAATAGTGCAGCCATAGATGAATTTTTATTGATTTTTTTAGTAGCTGCTAAGGCTGAGGGTATATCTTATTTCAAAAATTTATCTGAATTAAATGAAAAAGAAAGTCCAAGATTAAAATGGGGTTCAAAAATATTAAGTAAAATGGGAGTTAAAAATATTGTAACAAGTAATAGCATTAAGATTTATGGAAACCCCAGTATAAAGATTAATAAAAAAATTATAATTAAGAATTTTTTAAAAGATCACAGAGTTTTTATGACTAGTGTTGTTGCTGCTCTTTCATTTGGTGGTGATTGGCAAATACATGATAAAGACTCGATAAATACCTCATTTCCATCTTTCCTGAAAAAGATGAACTATCTTGGTGCTAATCTTAAGCATTAAAATTAAGGCGTTGAAAATCAGTATAAATGAGGAATTCAGTTAATTTACTATATAATTAACCTTAATTTAGCTAAAATTCAAACTTGATTAAAATCACAAATTTATCTAAAAGTTCGTTGTTTTAAAAATATTAATAACTAAACATTAATGGAAATTTATAAAGACCTTTCAAACCCAGCCTCTAAGGAATTTGAACAATTGTTGAATAGTCAACTTTCAAAAAATACTATTGAAGAAGGTAAAATTATTGAGGGTAAGATAAATAAAATAACTGAAAAATTTGTCTTTTTATTTGTTGAAGGATTAAAGAGTGAACCAGTTCTTGATATTAATGAGCTTAAGAGCATGGGTTTATCAGAAAATATTAAAGTAGGAGAGAAGATCTCAGTTCTTTTAGAAAAAATTGAAGATAAAAATGGAGAAGTAATTGTATCTGCTAGTAAAGCGCTTAAGATCAAAGGTTGGGATAAACTTGTCCAAGCATATGAAAAAAAGGAACCGATTATGGGTAAAATTGTTTCTAAATGTAAAGGTGGATGTATTGTAGAACATTTAGATACGGGATCATTAATGTTTCTTCCAGGGTCACAAATAAGTGACAAACCTCTCAAAGATATAAGTCACCTTATGAATGAACCACAAAAGTTTGCTTTAATAAAATTAGATAAGATAAGAGGAAATGCATGTGTGTCCAGAAGAGAAATAATTTCTTCATTTAAAAAGGAAGATAAGGCTAAAATAATCGAAAAATATAAAATTGGAGATATAATTAATAATGCAGAGGTGAAAGGTTATAGTTCTTTTGGATGTTTTTTTAATGTTAATAATGAGTTAGATGTGTTGGTTCATTTACAAGAAATTTCATACAGTCGAGTAAATCACCCTGATGAGGTATTTAATATTGGAGAAAAACATGATTTAAAAGTTATTAGTGTCGATAAAGAAAAACTCCAAGTAGGTTGTTCAGTAAAACAATTGTCTCCAGATCCATTTGAACATATTGAAAATTATGAGTTGAAAAAGATTTATAAGGTTAAAGTAGTTAAAATAATGGATTTTGGTGCATTTTGTGAGTTAGAACCTGGTCTTACAACTTTGTTACATTCTAGTGAATTAAGTTGGACAAAAAAAAATGTTTCTGCAAAAAAAATGTTTAAGGTCGGTGATGAAGTCGATTGTATAATAACAGAAATTGATAAGGAAAAAAGACGTGTTGCCATCTCGCATAGACTAACAAAAGAAAATCCTTTCGAAGTTTTTGAAAAAAAGTTTCCTGTTGGAACAATTGTTGAAGGTTTAGTGGTTAATAAAAATGAATATTCACTATTTCTCACCGTAGAAAATTTAGAAATTGATGCATTTTTACATTGTAATGATTTAACTTATTTAAATAATGGAGAAGAAGAATTAAAAAAATATAAGAAAGGTGACACAATTAAAGTTAAAGTTTTAGAAATAAAAGCATCTGAGCAAAAAATTAGGGTTGGTTTAAGACAAACTCAATCTGATCCATTTGATTGGTTTAAAGATAAAAAAATTAATCAAATCATTACTGTAAAAATTATTTCATCAGATAATAAAGGGCTAATTGTGAGACCAGAAGAATGTGAAATGGACTTTATTATCAAAAAAAACCAAATTGCAATCAATACTGCTGATGCAAGACCATCAAGATTTACCGGAGGTGAAAGAATTGATTGTGCCATATCAGATTTAGATCTAAATAAAAGAAAGGCGACTTTAAGTATTAAATTATTAGAGGAATTAGAGAAAAAAGAGGCTTTAGAGAAATACGGAGCTGAAGACTCTGGTAAAAATCTCCCTTTTTCATCCCTATCAAGTAAACTTGATAAAAAAAATAAAAAATAAAATAAATTTTAAAAATTAAATTGGCTATTGTAAAATCTAACCTCTTAAAACAACTTTCAAAGAATTATCCAAATTTTTTAAAAAAAGATCTTGAAAAATTTATGAATATTATTTTTGAAGAAATTAAAAGAAGCTTAAAAAGAGGCGAAAGAGTAGAGCTAAGAGGTTTTGGAATTTTTTCAAGTAAACTTCAAAAAGCTAGGATATCTAGAAACCCTAAAACTAACGAGAAAATTGATACTCCAGAGAGAAAGACAATTAACTTCAAAATGTCTAAAGATTTGTTTAAAATTTTGAATAATGAAAAAAAATAAAATATTTGTTGCCTGCGATAGCACTGATATTTCCAAAATTAACAGAATTATTGATAATACAAAAAATTCTAAAATAAAAGTAGGATATAAATTTGGTTTAGAGTTTTTTAATTCTAAGCATGGAAGAAAATTTATCTCTAAATTAAAAAACAAAATCGTTTTTGCTGATCTAAAAATTCATGACATACCTAATACATGTGCTTCAACAGTCAAGGCAATTAGAGATCTAAAAATAAATTATCTAACAATTCATATTAGTTCTGGGTTACAAGCCTTAAAAGCAGCTAAAAAAGTAGCTCTAAAAACAAAATTAGTGGGTGTTACAATTTTGACATCACTGAATGATAAAGCCGTAAAAGAAATAGGCTTTAATAAAAGTTTAAAAAAAATTGTTTTAGCCCAAGCCAAACTTGCATCTAAGGCAAAATTAGATGCAATTGTTTGCAGTGCAAAAGAAGTGGATATAGTAAAAAAAGTTTTTAAAAAAGAAATAATTACACCTGGTATTAGGTTTAATAAAAAAATTGATAACGATCAAAAAAGAGTTGCAACTCCTAAACAAGCTTATGAAAATGGAAGTAATTGGCTTGTTATAGGCAGACCTATTACTAAAGGTGACATCAAAAAAAATATTGAGTCTCTAATTTATCACTTAAATCAATGATTAAAGGTTTGAAAATATGTGGGATCTCAGACTCTCAAACATTAAGTTATATCTTAAATCATGCTTACCCACCGAAATATATTGGGTTCATCACAAATTATGAAAAAAGTAAAAGGTTTGTTACATACGAAAAATTAAAAGATTTAATTAATGTTGATAAAAAACAAGTCAATTTTGTTTCCGTTCTTGTAAATCCAACTAATGAAGTTCTTAAAAAAATCGCAGATTTAAAATTTGATTATTATCAATTATATGACGTTAATCCAATAAGAACCCTGGAAATTAAAAAAAAATATAAAGTGAAAATAATTTCAGCTCTTACTATCTCAGATAAAGATGATGTAAATAAGTTTAAGGACTATTCAGAAATCTCAGATATAATTTTATTTGACTCAAAAGGTTACCATAAATCTGAAAGTTTTGATCATAATCTACTAAATGAAGTGCCCAAAAAATTAAATAAAATGATTGCGGGAAATATCCAAATAAATGATATTCCTAATTTTAAAAATAAAGACTTCATTATTGATTTGTCTGGATCAATTGAAAATAATAAAGGCATAAAAGATATAGATAAAATAAATAAATTATTAAATTTATTCAAAAATATATGAAATTAAAAAAAGGAATTGCAGTAATTGATCAAGGAAATAAACTTGGATTCTGGGGAGGTAAATTTGGTGGAAACTTTGTTCCTGAAACATTAAAGAGGCCAATTGAAGATCTAGAAATCCTTTTTAACAAACTAAAAAAAGATAAAAGATTCATTAATGAAAGAGACAAATATTTTAAAAATTGGGTTGGAGCTCCAACACGTTTTATAAAATTAGAAAATTTAACTAAACATGTGGGTGGAGCACAGATTTGGTCTAAGGTTGTATCTGATGCGAATGGAGGAGCACATAAAATTTATAACGCTACAGTTCATTGTTTACTTGCAAAACGTTCAGGTAAAAAAATTATATGTGGAGACACTGGCGCAGGGTATGCAGGCAAAATGTTGAGTATGGCAGCAAAAAAATTTGGTTTAAAGTGTAAAATTTTTATGGGAGCAAAAGATATTAAGAGACAACAGCCAAACGTAAAGGCTATTAAAAAAAATGGAGCTGAAGTCATCCCTGTGTATTCTGGGAGTCAAACTTTAGTAGATGCAGTTTCTGAATGTATGCGATTTTGGGTAGCTAATTGTGATACGACAGCGATGTGCGTTGGTAGTACTGTTGGTCCAGCAGTCTTTGTACGTATCTGTGGTTGGAGTACCAGTCAGATATCAAGAGAACTAAAATTTCAATTAATTAACGAGTTTGGATCAATTCCTAAAAAACTTAAACTTTATAATTGTGTTGGTGGAGGAAGTTCTAGCTTTGGTTTTTGGAATGAATTTATGGATTATGATAAAAAACAATGTGAATTTATTGGAATAGAGGCAGGGGGACCTAATAAAAGTAAAAAACATGCGGCACCTCTCACTTACGGATCTAAAATAGGAATTCTTCATGGAGCAGCCCAATACGTTAATCAAAACAAAGATGGACAAATAGAGGAAACCGAATCAATTTCTGCTGGTCTTGATTATCCTGGAGTGTCACCTCTTCACTGTTTTCTAAAAGATACAAAAAGAGCAAGATATACAGCAGCAAGTGATGAAGAGGCTTTAGAGGCATATAAGTTAGTAACAAGATTAGAAAAATTAAGACCTTCATTAGAGCCAAGCCATGCTTTTTCAGTTGCAATAGCTGAGTCAAAAAAGTTGAGTAAGGACACGATCGTAGTTGTTAATAGTTGTGGAGATGCTTATAAAGACCGAGGAATATTAAAGAAAAGATTGAGAAAATAATATGTTAAATCCAATTAGTGTTGCGTTTAAAAAAGCTAAACACGAGAATAGACCTGCATTATTAACCTATACTGTCGCTGGTGATAGCTCAAAAAAACAATCTTTAAATATATTAAAGTCAATCTCAAAAAATGCTGATATATTAGAAGTAGGTGTACCACACAATACTCCAGTTGCAGATGGTAGCCAAATACAAACTAGTGCATATAGAGCGATAAAAAAAGGAATTAAAATTAATGATATTTTTAAAATCGTAAGAGACTTCAAGAGAACAAATAAATTAAAACCAATTATATTAATGGGTTACTATAATATGATCTTCCAATATGGTGAAAATAACTTTTTAAAAAAATGTAAAATTTCTGGGGTAAACGGATTGATAGTTGTAGACTTACCTTGGCCGGAGAATAAAAAATTTGCAAAAAAATGTAAGAATAAGTCAATTTATTTTATTCAACTTTTGTCGCCAACAACAACGAACGAAAGACTAAGAAAAATTATAAAAGACTCTCACCCAATGAACTATTTTATATCAATGCTATCTACAACTGGGGGGAAATTAAAAGTCTCTTCAAAAAAAATATTGTCTAATTACAACAAAATAAAAAGAATCAGTCCAAAAAAAAACATTGTAATTGGTTTTGGTATTACTGAAAAAACTATAAAATCCCTAAGAAAAGCAGATGGTTTAGTTGTAGGAAGTGCTATTTGTAAAGAAATAACAAAATCAATTAAAAAAAGACAAAATCCGGTCATAAATGTTGATAAGGTTGTAAGAAGATTAAAAAATAAAATTATATGAATTGGATAACTAAAATAATTAAAGCTGGTGAAAAAATTAAAACTGCTATTCATAAGAGGGCAACAAAAGAGGATCTTGCGAACAGTGATTGGACATCTTGTTGTAAAGGGCCAATTTTAAAAAAAGATTTAGAGGAAAATCTTTGGGTATGTCCTGATTGTAATAAACATCATAGGATTACGCCAAAACAAAGATTTGATATTTTTTTTGGAAAAAACAATTATGAAGTTTTTAAAACACCTATTCCAAAAGATGATCCATTAAACTGGACAGACTCTAAGTCTTATAAAGATAGATTGAAAAGTGCTAGAAAAAAAACTGGTATGGATTGTGGAATGATGGTTGTTTCCGGGTCAATAAACAATATTAAAGTTACGGCAATAGCATCAGATTTTGAATTTCTAGGAGCTTCAATGGCAGCAGCTGAGGGTGAGGCTTTTTTGTATGGTATCCAGCATGCAATAGAAAATAAAACACCTTTCATCTGTTTTAGCTCAGGAGGAGGAATGAGAATGATGGAAAGTTTGATTTCTTTATCTCAAATGACAAGGACTACTATGGCTATTAACGAACTAAAGAGGAATAATCTTCCTTACTTGGTATGCTTAACAGATCCAACAGCTGGAGGAATAACAGCATCATATGCGATGTTAGGAGATTTAAATATCGCAGAGTCTGACCATGCTTTAATAGCTTTTGCTGGAGCAAGAGTTATTGAGGGCACAGTAAAAGAGAGTTTACCGGAAAATTTTCAAAGAAGCTCATATGTCCAAAAAACTGGATTTGTGGATTTGATTCTTGATAGAAAAGATCTTCAAGAAAAATTTGGGATTTTAATTTCAATTCTATTAAATAAAAATCCTGCTATAAGCACTGAGGAAAATGAAACTTCAGAAAATTCTCAACCGCTTTCAAAAGCTGCATCCTAAAGAAATAGACTTAAGCTTAGATCGAATTAAAAATCTTTGTGAAAAATTAGGTAATCCACAAGATAGAATTAAGGTAATTTCTGTAGTGGGTACAAATGGTAAACAATCTACAATCAATGCAATATTTTCAATTTTGAAGGAAGCAAAAATAAAATGTAATGTTTACACTAGTCCTCATATTCAAAAAATTAATGAAAGGTTTATTTTTAATGATGAAAAGTTAAAGGACGAGGAGTTAATAGATCTCTTTGAAAAAATAGAAAAAATAAATAATAAAAATCCTTTAACTTTTTTTGAGGCTTTGAGTGCATGTTTTTTTTATAAAGCAGCCCAATATCCTGAAAACATTAATCTAGTAGAAGCTGGTCTATTTCATAGATTTGATGCAACTAATATATTTAAAAATAACTTAGCTAGTGTGGTTTGTTCAATTAGCAAAGATCACCTTGACTGGTTACCAGAAAATCAACAAACAATAGAAAAAATTGTATTTGAAAAAACATCTTCTCTTTTGAATTCTAATATAATTATATCTAAACAGAATTCTAATAAAACTACTGAATATATAAAGAAAACTATTGCAAATAATTCATCTAATAAATTATTTTTCAATGAAGATTTTAGTTATTCAAATGGGGAAAATGGTTTTTTTTATTATGAGGACAGGTTTGGTGGTTTAAAACTACCATTACCTAATATTCTTGGACAATTTCAACTTGAGAATATTTCAACTGCAATTGCGACTCTACGACATCTAAATTTTGATTTTAAAGATGAAGATATAAAAGATGGTATCAAAAAAATTAGAACAATTGGAAGACTACAAGAAATAAATTCTGGAAAATTAAAAGAATTAGTAAAAGATAATAGGTTAATAATTGATGGCAGTCATAATGAAGATGGTTCTAGAGTTTTGAACGAATACCTGCATACTTTAGATTGTAATAAACATGTCATTATAGGAATGATGGCAAATAAAGACCATGAAAAATATATTAATAATTTTAAAGATATCTCATCTCTAACTACAATCGATATACCCAATCAACCAAATGCTATTAGTGGGAAAGAATTAAAAAAAAAATTTAAGAATAATTTTAAAGTTGAATATAAGGAAAGTATTGAGGCTGCTATTAAATCCATTTCACTAAATGAAAACGATCTTTTGATTATTACAGGATCTTTATATTTAGCAGGTGAAGTTTTAAATTTAAATTAAATATTTTTATCTAAAAATTCTTTCATATGACTTTCGGGAACCCCACCAACTTTTCTATCAACCTCTATGCCCTTTTTATAAATTATCACTGTAGGTACACCCCTTATACCCGCGGCGCTACCAGTATTAATCCCACCATCCTCTATATCAGCGTAATAAAACCCGGCTTTATCTTTGTACTCTCTAGCAAGTTTATCCATAATTGGTTTCAGAGTTTTACATGGCCCACACCAAGCAGCACTAAACTGAATTACAGAAATATCCTCACCTTTAATTTTACCTTCAAAGTCTTCGTCCTTAAAATCTATAAGCATGAAACCTTTCTATAAACTTGTATCTTAATGTCAACTAGGCAATTTCATATTTCTTTTCTATAGACATTATAAAATCATTTATTTCATCTAGTTTATTTAATTCATTTTTATCATCTCTTTTATCTGCTTGATCTCTCAAATAGTCAATTTCATTGTATGCCATATTTACTGTTTGCCACTTTTCTTTATTCTTACTTAATATACGTCTAGCAATTTCACTTTTAATATTTTTATACAAATCAGGTGGTAAAATTTGAGGTGCTTCTTGATAAATTATTTTTTGTCCAAACCAACTACATCTCTTATCTTGAAACTTATCCAGTAATCTCAACTTATCTTCCCAAGATGAGCTGTGCCAGGTTTTAAAAAGAGCAGTATCTTTATTAGGAATAAATTTTTCGTATAAAGTTTCTTCGGGTAATAGATCTTCTTGGGTTTTAGTTTGCTCCTTTTCCTCTGCTGCCTCTCTATTTATAATTTGTATATTCTTACAAAAATTTTCATTATTTCTGACATTTTGTGCTCTTTTTCTAATTGTTTCTAAACTTAAATCTGAATAAGGTTTTTGTTTAAGTGCAAATTGTTTGTCTAAAATTACTGGAGCTTTGTTAGTTTTTAAAACTCTTAAAGCCTTGGGGCTATACTTTTTTAACATATCTCTTAATTGATTTACTGATAAGTTTAATAATGGTTCTGGATCTCTTCTTAAGTCCCAAACGTATCCCCACGAAGCATAAGATGGGTGAAAAATGTGATTAGGATGTAGTGTACTTGTAAGATACATCATATTTCTTCCCTTCACATTTTCAAAAATAGAGTATATGCCTTCATTTTTTAAAAACGTTTCGACGTTTGTTTTTGTTGATGTTTTTAAAAATGTTTCCCAATTTTCTTTATGTTTATCCTTAATAATTCTCAGAACCTTTAATGAATTCTGAGCATCTACATAAGCTGTGTGGCTAGCTGAAGTGTCAAAACCTTGCATTCTTGATAAAGATTCTAATGCAAGACTTGGATTTCCTGCTTGTGTTAATTCGGTTTTTAAAGTCTCAGAATTCAAGGTTTGAGCGGCTCTTGCTATATGTAAACCATCATGTTCTTGATTTGGTGATGAATGAGTAGCATAAGGATATCTATTTCCCTTAAAAAAATTGAAATGAAACATTCTTCTATCAAAATTTAAATTTGACCACCCCATAAACATTGCAGGAGCACATTTAGAGAAAAAGTTTTCAACGGCACCTAAAAAATCATAATGTGAATAATTACCTTTAGTAAGTAAATCAATACTTGTAGAATTAACTAAAAGAGCTTTTGCAGAGGGGACTTCTCCCTCTGGCATCCTTCCTCTAATATTCAATTTCCCTAGTTCTTTAAGATTTTTATCAACTACAACTGCTCCAACTTCGATAATTGATCCCCAAATGGTACTGTTAGTCGTTTCTGTGTCGTAAATTACTATTTTATCCATTTTTAAATTAAATTTGAAAGTTCATTAAATTTTTTTAGTCTTCCTAAGAATAAATTTTGATAAGTAATTAGTTCTGGGCCTTGAATTTTAAATTCTTGAAATAAATTATCTACTGTACAAACTAGAATTACGCAAGATGTTATGTTTGTGTTATAGACAATATTATGTGCTAAAGAATATGCGCTTGTTTGTAAAAACCAAGAGTCGATATACTCAGCTTTTTTTGGTTTATTAGATTGCTTGAAATCAATTATGCAAGATTGTCCATCATAAACACCCACACAGTCAGCAGTCCCAGCATATTTTTCTGGATAGTAAAGTGTGCATTCAACTCCCCATATTTCTTCTAGCCTATTTTTTAATCCTTTATCAATTATTTCTTTAGCCATTAATTTATATTGTTCTCCATCTTCAAAAAAACTTAAATTTTCTCTTCCTAAAAGAAAGGACTCTAAATAATTATGCATTTTTGAACCTCGACTGCTCGCAGCTTTTGTTATTGCCTCAGCTTCTTTTTGACCAGTTCTTTCTCGCCAATTAGCTAAAGCCGCTTTATCTTCTTCAGATTTAGTTGCATCTAAAATTGAAGTAACGCTTGGTAGTTTTGATTCTCCTAGTACGTATCTCCTAATTCCATCTATTGTTGCTCTTGATGATGAAGGATAATCATATTTTCTATTCCATTGCATGAAGTTTCTTATAATCGTTATTAAAAGAAAAAAGAAATTAATTTTTAAGCTGTTTATTTCTTTCAACAAATTTTTCTACATTTTCTGTTTGAACAGCTTTCTCAACCTGCTCGGGATCTTTTATATTTTCTAGCGTTCTACTAATTGATCTTGCATCAGTACCAAACTTATCTACCACACTCATCGCTTCTTCTAATTTTTTTCTAAGTGTAATTATATTATCAAAATGTTTTCCAAATCTTGTGGTGATGGTTTTTAGATGATTATATATTTCTGTAGCTCCTTTTTGAACTTTTAATGATTGAAAACCCATATGTAAGGATTGTAAATAAGCTGAAAGAGTATTAGGGCCACAAATTACTATTTTATATTTTTTCATTAATTCTTGAGTTAATAGTTCTTTGGTGCTTGGATCTTGATATTCAGTTAATTCTTTATATAGACTTTCTGTTGGTGCATACACTATTGCAAAATCAGTTGATTTAGGTGGGACTATATATTTTTCCATTACACTTTTAGCTTTGGCTTTAAAAGCATTTGCTAGTTTTGTTCTAGCATCAGCAACTTCTCTTTTATCATCAGCTTCATGTGCATCAGTAATTGCTTTAAATTTTTCTACAGGAAAATGAGAGTCTACTGGAACTAAAACATCTCCTTGAAGTTTAATTGCAAATTCTACATTTTCACTCGTATCTTCTTTCATTTTAACATTTGTGATAAATTGAGATGCGGGCAATAAATCTTTAATTAAAGCATCAAGAGAATACTCTGCTAAGGTTCCATATTTTTTAACACCTGCTAAAATTTTAGTAATACCCTCCTGGCTTTGATTTAATAGTTGTACCTGTTGATTAAAATTACCAACCTTCTCATCAACTTTGGTTAAGGCTTCAGTCATATCTTTTGTAACCCCAGTTGATAATGCATTGAAGGAAGTCGACATAGTACCAATTGAAGTATTGATAGTATTATTTAAGGTATCTTTTAATGTAACTATTTCAGTTTTTAGGTTAGTTATTTCCTCTGACTCTTCAATATCTGACTTGGGTTTAGATCTGATATTCAAATACAAAATAGCTAGTGTCGTGCCTAACAAAGAAACTAAAATAATTAATAAAATTGTGTCCATGATTCGTAACTTGTATTATAAGGATTTTTAATGGAATTATATCTTATTTTAAAAATTATATTTATAATTGGTGCTTTAATAGCTCTTTACGCGATTTTCAGAAATTTAGATATTATCAAAATAATCCTTATTTATTTTAAAGATAAATTAATTGGAAAGTAATTTAACTAAAATTTTTAAACCTTTTTTTTTTAAGTTTTTCTTCGAAGTAAAAATACATGCTTGGGATTTTAAAATCTCACCATCTTTTAAGATACGTAGATTATTACTCTTTATAGTTTCGCCAGTTGAACTGATATCCGTAATCAAATTTGCAGAACCTGTAAAAGGATAGGCCTCGGTCGCACCCAAACTTTCAACTAATTGAAATTGTGTTACACCCTTTGAAAATAAAAATTCCTTAGTTAAGTTTGGATATTTAGTTGCAACTCTTAATTTTTTTTTCTTTTTATCTCTAAATTCAAACGCAATTTCCTCTAAATCAGCTACTGTTTGTACATCAATCCATGGATCTGGAATAGCAACAACTAGTGTTGCTTTTCCGAAATCATATTTTTTGATTAACTTAATTTTTTTTTGAATATTAATCTCTCCCTCTTTAAGCAGATCAAAACCCGAAAAGCCTATGTCTAAAGAACCATCTCCTAATCTTTGAATAATTTCTCTTGCATGTAAATAAAGAATTTTAATGTTTGATTTACTTTTAATAGACCCAATTAAATCCCTTTCACCTCGTTCAGAAATTAGTTTTAATTTTTTCTTTTTGAATATGTTTAGAACATCTTTTCTTAGTCTACCTTTACTTGGAATTCCTATATTGATTATATTTTTCATTTTAATAATTTAAATTTAAAGCAGCTCCTACTGCTGATATTTGTTTTTTAGATCCAAGATCAGAAATTAATTGATCATATCTCCCACCATTAATTATATTTTTAATCTTATTATTTAATTTCACATCAATTTTAAAAACCATACCTGTGTAATATTCAAGTTGTCTTCCAAAAGAAGTTGAAAAAACTACATCTAATTTTGAAGTTCTGTTAACAGAGGTTGGAAAGTATCTTTGATCTACTACCAAGTTAATTTGATGTGTCTTAAAAAATTTATTTAAAACGTCAGCAGTTTTGATAATTGGACATTTGATCTTTAAAAACTCTTTAATAATTTTTGATACATTCCTTCCTTTACTTGGACGTCTTGGATCTTTTATCTTTTTGTTAAAACGCTTTAAAATCTCCTCAATCGATCTTTCAGCAACGATTGAGTTTTTGTTGCCTTTTAGCATTTTTAGATAACGTTTTTTATCTATTTCAACAATAGTTGGATCAACATCAGAGTTTGTTTCCAACCTTTTTAACAAATCATTAAAATAATTTTCTCTCCAGAAATGTCTTGATAATCTCAATTTCCATCTAGTTGGAATATCTAGTTTAGATATTAAAAGTTTAAATATTTCGACATTTCCTAATGTTAAAGTGCCCGAGGTATATTTTAAATTTTTTAGAGAATTTAAAGAAGTTTGGATAATTTCTTTATCATCATTTTTTTCATCTTTAGAACCAATGATTTCAAATCCAATTTGATTTCTAATTATTGAATCTTTTTTGTTTTGAGATTTCCTATAAGCTTGACCACTATAAAATATTTTTTCTTTACCTCTTAAATTATTTTCTAAATATCTTAGACATGAGACTATTGTTAAATCAGGACGTAGGCATAGTTCTTTTCCATTTTGATCAATAAATGAAAAAATAAACTTTCTAAAATTTTCACCAGATCTTTGAACAATATGATTAGTCTCAATTACCGAGGGTAATTCAATATATTTAAATCCCTTGCCCTTAACAGACTTAAGGATTTTTTCAGATAAGTTTTTTGATTTCATTTATTAAGTTTGATTTTGGAATCGTTTGGTTATTTTCACCCTTAACACCTCTGAGGTTTTTAATGGTCACAGTATTATCATTAAACTCATTTTCCCCACAAATAATCGCTACTGTTAATTTACGCTTGTTTGCTAAATCGAGCTGTTTACTAAGATTTTTTTTAGTACTTAAAAAAACCTCTGCATTAACATTATTATCTCTTAATTGGTCAACAATTTCATAATAATTTTTTAAATATTTTTCATCCATGACACAAACTAAAACCGGTTTTTGATTTTCTACTTGAATTTGATTTGACTGCATTAATGCAAATAACAACCTGTCTACTCCAAAACTAATTCCAGTCCCAGGAACATCAATACCTCTAAACCTTGAAACAAGTTTGGCGTACGATCCTCCTGAACAGATACTACCTAACTCAATTTCCTTACCTTTGTTATTAGTCACTTTAAAATTTAAATTTGTTTCGACTATAAATGAGTCATAGTACGAGAGTCCTCTCACAATCGTAAAATTTGTTTTGATTTGATTTAAATTTGAACCATATCCAAGTACTTGAAATAAATCCTCTAATTCTTTGATTCCCTCTTGAGATAATGGATTTTTTAAGGTTTCCTTTAATTTTTTTAAATCTTTTATTTTTAGAAAATTTAATATTTGTGCTACCTGTTTATTATTTAGATCAGCTCCTTTGGTGATAGCTCCACTTTGGTCTTTTCTCTCTTTTTTAAGTAAGTCCTCAACCCCTTTTAATCCAAAACCAGGCTTGTCGAGTTTATCAATTGCTCTAATAACTTTTATCTGTTTTTCCTCAGAAATCTTTAAATCATCAATTAAACCCTGAACTATTTTTCTATTACTCACATTAATTATAAATTGATCCGTTTTTAATCCACAATCTGATAATGTGCTTGATATTAAATTACAAAGCTCTGCATTTGCTTGGGCGGGGTTAACATTTCCAATAATATCAAAATCTGCTTGCATAAATTCTCTATATCTACCATTGCCAGGTTTTTCATTTCTGAATACATTCTGAATTTGGTATCGCTTGAAAATTGATGGAAGTTCTTGATTATTTTGAGCATAAAATCTTGCAAGTGGGCTTGAGAGATCGTAACGAAGGGTTATATTTTTATCTCCATCTTCGAATAAAAATACATCAGACATAGGATTAGCCTCGTCTTCTGCCAAAAAAGATCCTATATTTTCTGCAATTTCGAACGAGGGAGTTTCAAGAGCTTCTGCCCCAAATTTAATAAAATTATTCTCAATGGCTTTTAAAAGCTTTTTTTTGACAAGAATTTTTTTATCCCAACGATCTTCAAATCCTGAAGGTAATCCAGGAACTAATTTTTTTTCTTTATTCATTTTTTTGGTACCCGGGCTGAGAATCGAACTCAAACTTAAAGTTCCACAAACTTTCGTGCTAACCGTTACACCACCCAGGCATTCCTTGTTTTTATATTATTTTTTTGTGAATTTAAAATTATATTATAAATAAATAGCCTACAGGCTATGGAAACAGATTCTGTGAAAACTGTTTATATTCAATTTTGATAAATTATTTATAATCATTCGCGTCTTTTATGACAAATATTTTAGTTATTCAACCCCTAAAAGAAAAGGACGCTCTCTAATTATCAAAGAAAACGCCCTTATTAAATATTGTCAATTAATCTAATTTTTTTAAATTTACTGCTGAGGGGCCTTTTGGACCATCCTCTAATGTAAATTCTAATTTATCTCCCTCATTTAAAAATCTCATTCCTGCCGCTTTTACTGCGCTAGCATGAACAAAGGCGTCTTTTTCTTTGTCGTCTCTTTCTATGAAACCATAACCTTTTTTACCATTAAACCATTTTACTTTTCCTTGAATCGTACTCATCTTTTTATTCGTCCTTTTGTTGTTTATTTAGACTTAAAGGTAATTTCTTTTATATAAATTTCAAGATATTTTGATGGTGCCTCGGGAAGGATTCGCACCTCCGACACAAGCCTTTTCAGGGCTCTGCTCTACTCCTGAGCTACCGAGGCAAAAATTAACCT